>CAYRPT010000148.1:0-8018 GCA_964425895.1 uncultured Solibacteraceae bacterium
GTTCGGTGCTCAGGGGTTCACGGTTGTCGGCCCGACAAAGCGTTACGGTTTTGCCGCCCGGGGCGTTGACGCCACCGCGGAGGAGGAGATGCGGCATATCGAAGCGGTGCGGCAGGCGTTCTACGCCGGTATACCCGGAATGGCGGTTCCCGTCAGCGAAGAGAATTTTGTCCAATACGGATGCTCGACCACGCCGACCCTCGTTCTCGTCGATCGTAAGGGAATTGTCCGGCTCTATCATCCCGGTGAGATGCGGTATGAAGAACTCGCGTCGAAGGTGAGAGAGCTCCTGTGACGGGACCGCGCCTGCCGAGCGCGGCGCGAATCCTATGGGCGGCCGACTCCCAGAATCCGGCCCGCGATCCGGGCGGCGATCGCCCCTGCGCCAGCCGGCAGCAGGGCCGCCGACTCCAATGCTTCACTCGCTTGGCGCTTGGTGAGGTACTCCGTCATGGCGGCACGGCCGGCTTTCACGAGGGCCTCGCGGCGTTCGGGGCTCATGTCGAATTCGGTCGTGCCGTAACCTTGCGCGGGCAGGTGGACCACCAGGTTGCGAAGCGCCTCGATGACCTCCTTGTCGTGGGCGTTCGTCATCGTGTCGATCAGGCTCTTGAGTCGGACGATCGTCTTGAGGCGCCCGAAATCAAACCTGGGGTGCGTCTCCGGCGGGGGCGGCGCATCCGGCACCGGGAGGGAGTCGTCAATCAACAAGCCGATCACCTTGCCCGCCACCGCCGGACCCATTACGGCGGTAACAAACGGCTCATCCGATACCAACAACTCGATCGGAAAATTCGATAGCATTCCGCCGTCCACGATCAGGTGACCGGCGATGTCCTGGCCGGTGTAGCGGCCCCATTCCGGCAGCCACTCCACTTCTTGCCAGACCAGCGGGATCGACATCGACATGCGAACCGCCCAAACCACCGGACAGTCCGGAGCGGTGCGGTGGTTCAGCACCAGCATTCTTTGCCCAGTGGTGTCGGAAGCGACGAGGCCCAGCTCGCGGCCCGTGGCCTGGTGAAACTGCTCCAAGGTCATGCCGCCGAAGGCCCTGGGCCGGCCGTTCCACGTCCCAGCGTTCAGCTTGTCGCGCATCCAGGAAAGGAAACGGTCGGCGCTGAACCAGCCCCCCAGTTCGATGAAGGAAAACAGGTGGCGATACTTATCGTTTTGCGAGAGCAGTCGGACCAGGGCCGTGTCCACCTTCTTTTCGATGACCTCCGGGACGTACGGCAGATCGATGGCGCGGAGGAATTCAACCGTCGCGCTGGCTTCGATGTCCTCATCGCGGAAGGGTCCCGGGGTCCCCATGAATCCCACGAAAACGGGACGCCCATCCGCCTTCTCATCAAGCGCCTCCCACATCTCGCTTGCTGTGTAGCCGGCGGCGAGCAATGTCGCCGTAATCGCGCCTGCCGACGTGCCCAGCAGGCGCCCCGCTGTGTGTCCGCTCTGTTCAAATGCCTCGACCGCGCCAACGAAAACCATGCCCTTGGCGCCGCCACCCTCAAAGACCAAGTCAAACTGCATGAGATCCTCCTCCCGCCAATAATTATCAAGGAAATCGAGCGGAGCCGGCACGGAGAAATCGCCGACGGCTGCCTGTCCGGTTTTGCATCCCGGAACGTATCCCCCAATGGAGCAACGCAATAGCCGCCGGGGCGGAGCTCGGTTGGCGGAGGCGAAATGCCGGAACGTAGGCGTGACCGGCGCCTGACTCGGGCCCGGTAGACCCCAGGGAGGGAGTCGGCCGCGCGCCATCCGGTCGTGTGGTCGCACGGGTGATCTGCCATGGTGGAACTGTTATTCTATAATCTGATACAAATGAACTAAGATAAAAATGACTTGACACAGATAATGTTTATTGTATAATCTGAGTTAGAAGCCGGGAGCGGCTTAAACCCTGGCTCGCTCCCGGGTCGTTTTAGCAACCACCTGATTTCAATGAGGTTTTGAGATAAGGAGGTGTCACAAACGATGTTTTCGAGAATGTTTGACGAGATGGATCGGATGCGCCAGGAGATGGACCGTCTCCTGTCCCGCCACTTCATCAATCGCTGGAGCGCTCCGGACGCAGATTCGGAGTCGACCTTCACGGTTCCGGTGGAAACGGGTTGGTCCGACGAGTATCTGAACCTGCGCGCGGTCCTTCCGGGCGTGACTGAAAAGGACTTTCGGCTGACAGTACAGGGCAACCAGTTGGTGTTGCGAGGCGAGCGCAAGGCGCCTCAGAACTTTGGGCGCGAGGATGCCGTGTGGCGCGCCATACCGTATGGCAAGTTCGAGCGGGTGATCGATTTGCCGGGTGGCCTTGATCTCGACCACATGGAGGCCCGCCTGCATGACGGAATGTTGGATATCCGGATTCCCCTGGCGGCAGCGGTAATGCCGCGGCGGATTGAGATCCAGTCGGGCGAAGAGCGGAAGCAGCTCTCAGCGACCTGACCGGATTAGCTTCGTTCCATGGGGTGGACGCCACGCCGTCCGAGAGGCTTGGCGCCCGCCCTGAAACCCAAGAAAACAGGTTGGAGGTGAGTCAATGTTCATTCGTCGTATCTGGCCGGGCAATCCCCAATTCTTCCCGGCAGGTTTTCCGGACCCGGCGCGGCTTCGCCGCGACATGGACCGGCTTTTCGATGTGTTCTGGGCGGAGACTCCCGAGGAGAGCACCGCTGGGGTGTTTCCCGCCATGAACGTGACCCAGGACGGTACCCGATATTACGTCCGGGCCGAGCTTCCGGGGGTTGAACCCGGCGATCTGAAGATTTCGGTGGAGCGAAACAAGCTGACGGTGGGCGGCGAGCGCAAGATTGCGACGGAGGGCAAGGAGGTGAGTTACCACCGCCGCGAGCGTGTCGGCGGCCAGTTCAGCCGATCGCTGACCCTCCCGGACGAATTGGATGCCGAGGCGGTGGACGCGCGGTACGCGGACGGGATACTGACCGTCACGCTGCCCAAGGCCGCGGCCGCAAGGCCGCGCCAGATCAGCGTCCAGGCGAACTGAAGGAAGGAGGCAAGCACGATGACGACGGCGACCAGAGACTTGAAAAGCGCGGAAAAGCACGAGGTAGCTTCGACCGCCGAGCAAACCCGGCCGGGGGTGGTGTATCAGCCCCAGGTCGACATCTTTGAGACGGCGCAAGGGATTACGTTGCTGGCCGACATGCCGGGGGTCAAGTCGGAGGACCTGACGATCGACCTGCGGGACAGCGTGCTGACGCTGCGGGGTACGGTTCGCTCCCCCGAGGGTGAGGGCGAGACCTCCGTTTTGCAGGAGTTCCGCTGGGGCTCCTACTACCGCCAGTTCACGCTGGCCGACACGATTGACCAAGGCAAAATCGAGGCGACACTCAGCAACGGCGTCCTCCGACTCCTGTTGCCCAAGATCGACGCGGCCAAGCCGCGCCAGATCAAGGTGAAGGCCGGCTGACGCGCGAACGGGCAGCCCGGAGCCCCCGGGCGCGGCGCGCAGAGCTGCGGCTCCCGGCTGGTGCGGCTCCAGAGTGCTCGAAGGGAGGGGGCGTTCCATCGCGACGCCGGGCCGCGAACGTGAATCGCCACGCGGCCCGGCCGGATTCGCCCCGGGAGTGTACCGTATGGCGCGCAAGGATTACTACCGGATTCTCGGCGTGCCCCGAACCGAGAGCCTGTTGGGTATACGGGCCGCCTACCGCGACTTGGCGAAGCGGCACCATCCGGACGTAGCGGGCGACATCGGGAGGGAGCGGTTCCTGGAGATATGCGAAGCGTACGAAGTCCTCTCCGATCCGGACCGCCGCCGGCGCTACAATCACTCGCTCGACGTCGGCGGATCGGAGCTCCGGCCTGCTGCGCCGCCGGTTCCCGCATCCCGGGTACTGATCTTCGAGGATGCGGGGAGCATCCACCCCTCCTACGAAGAGTTGCTGGGCCGCTGGGCCAGGAACTTCACTGGTATAGGTGTTCCGAAAGCGGAACGCGCCGAGGGGTTGAACATTGAGCTGGGGTTGACCTCCGAGGAGGCGCTTCGAGGCAGCGCGATATCGCTGGAGGTTCCGGTGTTCGGCACCTGTGGGTGGTGTCGCGGCTTAGGGCGGGATTGGCTGTTCCCTTGTCTGGCCTGCCATGGTGAAGGCATCGTCGAGCGGCGCGAGGTCGTATCGCTAGGCATCCCGCCAGCCGTCGCGCACGGCACAGTGATCGAGTTGCCCTTGCAGGGGCTGGGCGTGCACAACTTCTACCTGCGGGTGCACGTTTTCATTTCGGACGAATAGCCGGCGCTCCTCCGCGCCGGGCTCCGCGGCCGCGGCGCGTCCAGCGCCGTCATTTGCCGATGCAGAACGTCGAAAAGATCCGGTTGAGGATGTCGTCGGCGGTGGTGGCGCCGGTAACAGCGGCGATCGGCGGAAGTGCGGCGTACAGATCCAGACGCAGCATTTCGTGCGGGATGCCGGCGGCGACGGCGTCGCGGGCGTGGCCGATGGCTTCGCGGGATTCGCGCAGGCACTGCTCATGGCGAACCGAGGTCAGGAACGCTCCTTCCTGCTCCCAGCGGCCTTCGGGCGTGACGGCCGCCAGGATGCCCCGGCGGAGGGCGTCAATTCCATCGCCCGTTAATGCAGAAACGGCGACGGTGCCCGGGGGCGGTTCCGCGCGCCGCGGCAGATCGGCCTTGTTCGCCGCAATGAGGAAGCGGCCCTGCCGGCTCGCCCGCTCGATCAAGTCGCTGTCGTCGGTGTCCAAGGGAGCGGACAGATCGACGACCACCAGTGTGAGGTCCGCGTCGGCCATGGCTTCGAGGGACCGCTGGATGCCGAGAGTCTCCACCAGGCCTTCGCCATCGCGGATACCGGCAGTATCAGTGAAGCGCACCGGGATACCTTCGATCGAACAGGTTTCCGAGATGGTGTCGCGGGTGGTGCCGGCGATGCTGGTGACGATGGCGCGGTCCTGCTCGAGCAGGCGGTTGAACAGGCTACTCTTCCCAACGTTGGGACGCCCGACGATGGCGAGACGGAAGCCGTCGTGGACGAGCCTGCCGAAGGCGAAGCTACGGATCAACTGGTCCAGTCCGGACTCGATACTGGCGATGCGGCGAAGGATCTCCGCCTCGGGGGCGACGCTGACGTCGTCCTCGGCGAAGTCGATGCCGGCTTCGAGGAGGGCGATCAACTCGATCAACTGCTCCTTGAGCGGCGCCAGCCGCCGGCTGATGCTGCCGCCCGCCTGGCGAGCGGCGACGCGGGCTTGGTAGAGGGTGGTGGCCGAGATCAGGTCGCGGACTGCTTCGGCCTGCGGAAGATCGATGCGGCCGTTAAGGTAAGCTCGCAAGGTGAACTCGCCGGGTTCCGCCATGCGGGCCCCGTGGAGGCAGGCGCTGGAGACCGCGTGGCGCAGTATGACGGGCGATCCATGGCAGGAGATCTCGACTACATCCTCGGCGGTGTAGGAGTTGGGCGCCGCAAAGAAGGTGACAACCACCTGGTCGACCGGCTCACCCGTCTCGTCCAGGAGTTCCGCCAGCGAGGCGCGCCAGGGGCGCCACTGATGGCCGGGCGCAAGGCGGAGAATCGCGGACGCCACCTCCCTTGCGCCGGCGCCCGAGAGGCGCGCGACGCCCAGCCCCCCACGGCCGGGGGGCGTCGAGACGGCGACAATCGTATCCCAATTCGGGGACAGGCTACGCAACTACCGAACTCCTTCGCACCACCCCTTCCCATTTTCACTCGCCGGCTTCGGGCCGTGTTCACAGCTCGATGGGTCCTTCCTGACCAGGGCGCACAGACCGGCGATCCATCCCACCCAGCCGCAAGGCCTTGCGGGAACGCGCTTCCTCCGGGAAGCGGGCCGGCGAAGGGTTCAATATAATCCTGAGTATCGTGTGGCTGAAGCTTCTACCGATCCTGCTGGCGGCCGCCGGGACGGGCGCCGCCGCCGACTACGCATTTCCCACAAGCCCGCCCCCCCGCAACGACATCCGCCTCGACAACCGCGTAGCCATCCCGATGCGCGACGGCGTCACCCTGTACGCCGACGTTTACCGCCCGGCGGCCGAGGGCCGGTACCCGGTGATCGTCTCCCGGACTCCCTATAGCACCGAGCGCTTCCCCAACGCTTACGCCGACGCCGTCTTCTTCGCGCGGCGGGGCTACGTTTTTGTGCTTCAGGACGTCCGCGGACGGCACGAATCCGAGGGACGGTGGGAGCCGTTCCGCGATGACATCGAGGACGGCTACGACACCGTGGAGTGGGCCGCCCGGCAGCCGTGGTCCAACGGCAAAGTCGGTATGGAGGGCGGTTCGTATCTCGGCCAGGTGCAGTGGCGTGCTGCCCAAGCCAAGCCACCCCACCTGGTCACGATCTTCCCGCGGGTCGCTTCGACGAGCATCTACCACGACTGGATCACCGTGAATGGCGGCTGGCGGCTGGCATTCAACTTCGGCTGGGGACCGGTGCGCCAGGAGTCGCGGATCATGCAGAACACCGGACCCCACACCATGGACGACGCCGGCGAAAGCATGCGCTATGACGCGGCGGTTTGGCACCTCCCGCTGAACGATATGCAGCGTCTCCTGGGCCGTAACGGGCAATTCTACAAAGACTGGATTGCCCACCCGGATTACGACGGCTACTGGCGCAAGCTGAGCGTCGAAGAGTCCTTCGACCAGATCGCCATTCCGGTGCATACCTTCGGCGGGTGGTTCGACATCTTCTGCCAGGGAACGTTGCGCGGCTACGAGGGGGTCAGCCGGCAGGGCGCCGTAGAGGCCGCCCGGAAAGGGAGCAACCTGGTGATCGGCCCCTGGGAGCACGGCGTGGGCCGGAAGGTCGGCGACATGGACTGGGGCGAAGATGCGCTGGTGGATTACCAGGCGGTCGAGCTACGGTGGTTCGATTACTGGCTGAAGGGCATGGCAAACGGGCTCGACCGGGAGCCGCCGGTGAAGATCTTCGTGATGGGCCGCAACCAGTGGCGCTTCGAGCGCGAGTACCCCCTGGCGCGCACGCAGTACCGCAAGCTGTACCTGGCGAGCGGCGGTCGTGCGAACAGCTTGCGGGGCAACGGGCGGCTGGTGTGGGAGGCGCCCGCTTCGGGCGCCGGCGCCGACCGCTATCGTTACGATCCCGCGAACCCGGTGCCCAGCCTGGGTGGAGCCAACTGCTGCGGCGTCCCCACCATCTCCGGCCCCAGGGACCAGCGGGCCGTGGAGAGCCGCGAAGATGTCCTCGTCTACACTTCGGACTTCCTGGAGCGGGAGATCGAAGTTACGGGCCCCCTGAAGGTGGTGCTCCACGCGGCCTCCGACGCCGTGGACACCGACTTCGTCGCCAAACTCGTGGATGTGTACCCGGACGGACGGGCGGTCAACGTGGCCGAAGGTATCCTTCGGGCCCGCTATCGCGATAGCCTGAGCGAGCCGAAGCTGCTGGAACCCGGCCAGGTCTATGCGATGGCCATCGACTTGATCGGCGCCAGCAACGCGTTTCTGCCCGGCCATCGCATCCGGCTCGACATCACCAGCAGCCACTTCCCGCAGTTTGACCGCAACCCGAATACCGGCGCGCCGTTCGGAACCAGCGCCGACATCAAGGTTGCTCATCAGACGGTGTTTCACTCGGCGGCGCGGCCCTCGCATGTTCTGCTGCCGGTGATACCCGCAGAATAGGCAAGGAGTCATCATGAATGCAAAACGACGCAACTTCGTCAAGTCCGCCGCCGGTCTGGGCGGTGGAGCAGCTTTCGCCGGCCTGGCGGCGGCGCAGGGACCGGGCGGCGGCCCGGTGAGGGTCAAGGGCGGCTTCCGGGTCGGCAACCTGTTCTTTAGCTCCGGCCTGACCGGCGTCCGGCCGGAAGCTCAGAAAAACCCGCTCGCCTTCGGCGGCGACGTCAAGGAGCAGACGGACCGGGCTCTGGCGGCGCACAAGGAGAATCTCGAAGCTCTAGGCTCGTCGCTCGAGAACGTGTTCAAGGTGACGGTGTTCCTGGCCGATGTGAAGACGGAGAAGACCGCCATGAATGAGGTGTACGCGAAGTA
>CAYRPT010000149.1:0-8001 GCA_964425895.1 uncultured Solibacteraceae bacterium
CATCCTGATCAAGGCCGTGGAAGCACTACTCGCCACCGAAGGCGCCCTTCCGGTGAACGTCCGGTTCGTCATTGAAGGGGAGGAGGAGGTCGGCGGCAGGCACATCGAGTCCTTCGTGCGCGCCGGAGATCCCCGTCTGGAGGCGGATGCCGCGGTCATCTGTGATACCGAGATGTTCGCGCCGGAAATGCCGACCCTTTGTGTGGGCCTGCGGGGCATCCTGTACGGGGAGTTGCATGTCCGCGGCGCGGATCACGACCTGCACAGCGGCGTCTACGGGGGGGTGGCGCCGAACGCGATTCAGGCCGTGGCGGAGATCCTGACCGCGCTGAAGGACCGCGACGGCCGGATTCTGATACCGGGTTTCTGTGACCGCGTGCGGCGGCCGACCCCCGAGGAGGAAACCGCCTGGAAGAGCCTGCCGTTCGACGCGGACGAGTACCGCCGAAAGGAGGTGGGCTCCTCGGAACTAACGGGTGAGGCCGGGTATTCCCCGCTCGAGCGCGCGTGGGCCCGGCCGACCCTGGAGGTGCATGGAATCCGCGGCGGCTTCACCGGCGAAGGCGCCAAGACGGTGATCCCCGCCCGCGCCGTGGGCAAGGTGAGCCTGCGTCTAGTGGCCGACCAGGACCCCGAGGAAGCCGAGCGGCAATTGATCGAAGGCATCCGGAAAGCGACGCCGCGCGGCGTGCAGGCGGAATGGAAAACGATCCACAAGGCCGCGCCATCGCTGGTGGATACGGGAAGCGCGCATCTTCAGGCGGCCGCCCGCGCCATGGAGGAGGTGTTCGGCAATCCGACCGTTTACGTCCGCTCGGGCGGGTCGATCCCGATCGTAGGCTTGTTCGCCGCGGAGCTGGGCATTCCGAGCGTGATGATGGGTTTCGGCCTGCCAGACGACAACCTTCACGCGCCGAACGAGAAGATCTATCTACCGAACTACTACCGCGGCATTGAGGCCGTGGCGCGCTACCTCAAGCTTCTGGGCGCTTCCTGACGCGGCCGGACCCCGCCGTCAGCCGGCGTACGCGAATCGCAACACCTTCGGTTGGACAAGCCGTTCGAAATCCTTGTAGGCCATCCGGATCAGTTCCGTATGACTGCCGGCGTTAAAGGCGATTTCGGCGTCTTCCGCCAGCGCCTCCGCCACGTAGACGTCCATCCCGTAGAGGTTGCCAAAGGGCGGCATGGCGCCGGTTTCGCAATCCGGGAACATCCCCTTGAACTCCGACTCGGTAGCCAGAGCCGCGCGAGACGCGCCGGCGGCCTCGCGCAGCAACTCCAGGTCGACGTGATAGGAAGCCGGCAGCACCGCCATCGCCGTGGCATTGTCGAGCTTGACGATCACCGTCTTGGCCAGCTCCTTGCCCTTGATGTGGGCGCTCGCCGCGACTTCCTGCGCGGTATAAGCCTTTGAATGGCTGATCGAGACGTACTTCACTTGGTTCTCGTCGAGAAACTGCTTCAGCTTCTGGACGGGCATGGACACCTCCTTGCTCCGCAACGTGCCCTTATGGTAACGCCGCCGGCGCCGTATGGGAAGCCGGAGTTTGTCCTGGCGCCGCTAGGACAGTCCCGATTTTCTTCATGGCTTTTCATGATCACCGCGCGGTGGCGGTGTCACAAAGGCCGCGGCGCGATTCCATCGCGGCGGCGCCGGGCGAGTTCGCGCCAAAATCGGGAGCAATTCCCGATGTAGTATTCTCAAGTCGGGCAAGGTAATATCATGCAGCGGGTCCTCCTCCTTGTATGGTTGTTTTCGCCGGTTGTGGCGGTTACCCCTGCGCCGGCTCAGGAGGCGGCAGCCGGGACGACGATTCGCGCCACCGCCGAAGAAGTCCTGGTGGACGTGATCGTCCGCGAAAAGGGCGGGACGTTCCTCAACGATCTCAAGGCGGACGAGGTCCGGATCCTTGAGGACGGCAAAGAGCAGCAGGTCACCTCGTTCCGGCTGATCTCCGGCCGCGAGGCGATCGCGCAGGCCGGGGAGGCTCCTAAGTTGCTGGATCCGCTGCGTCAGGTCCGTCTGGTCTCGCTGGTGTTCGAGCGTTTGGACAACGAGGCGCGGCAGCTCGCGCGCCAAGCAGCGTTGGACCTGTTGAAAGACAAGCAGGAGCCAAACATCTACTACTCGGTGATGCGAATTGACAATAACCTGCGCATCCTGCTCCCCTTCACGAATGACCGGAAGCGGATCGAAAAGGCGGTCGAGGCGGCGACCGGCGACGCCAAAGCCCTGCGGGCGGATCTGAATCTCGAGCTGCTGGCCCAACAGGCGGCACAAGCGCCGCAGCCGGGCGAGCTGACCGGTCCCGAAGCGGCGACGCTAGGGGCGGCCATTGCAGAAGCGGAAATGGCCCGGGTGATCCAGGCGATGGTGCAGTTCTCGGACGCGGCGCAGGCGCAGCAATTGGGGGCGAGCTCGATCTTCTCGCTGCTGGCGCTGGTGAAGGGACAGCAGTCGCTGCCCGGGCGCAAGACAGTGTTGTACTTCTCTGAAGGGCTCTCGCTGCCGAACACCGTACTGCCGCAGTTCGAGTCGCTGGTAGGGGCGGCCAACAGCGCCAACGTGGCGTTTTACTCCATCGACGCGCGGGGCCTGATGAGCGCGCGGATGAGCGCGGGCAACGCCGCGGCGTTGATGGAGGCCGCACAGCGCACAGCCGATTCGGTGAGGCGGTTGGAGGGCGGCGCCAGCGCCGAGGAATTGCGGGCGGCCGATACGGCTCAAAATGCTATCCGATCCAACACGCAGGCCAACCTGGAGGAACTGGCGGTCAAGACCGGCGGTTTTCTCACCGCCAATACCAACGACCTCCGAAAACCGATGCGGCACGTGGTGGAGGACATCTACTCGTATTACGAGATTTCCTACCGGCCGTCCAACCGGGACTACAACGGCGCATTCCGAAGGCTCGAGGTCCGCGTCGACCGGCCGAAGGCCGAGATCCAGAGCCGTTCGGGATACTTTGCCATGCCGCCGGAGCTTAAGGAAGCGCTATTCCCGTACGAGGTGCCTTTGCTGAAGGCGATCGCGATGGACCGGCCTCCGGCGGGCGTGGAATTCCGTCTCAAGCCGTATCTTTTCCAGCCTGGAGCAGCGCTGGGCCGGTGCGCGTTCGATATCGAAGTACCGTTTGCCAACATGAAGCTCGAACGCGATCCCGCGACGGGGATTTACAAATCCGGTGTCTCGGCGGTGGTCCTGGTGAAGGACGCACAAGGACGCATCGCCCGCAAATTCACGCGGATCGTGCCCCTTCAAATCACCGAGGACAAGATTGAAGCGCTCAAGGCCGGATCGTTCATCTACAATGACCACCTCGCCCTGCCCCCGGGCCAGTACACCTTGGAGGCTGCCGTCGGCGATGTGGATGGGGCGCAGGTCAGTGTGCGGAGATCCCCCCTGACGCTGCCGAGCCATACCGGCGGCGTAACCGTCAGCGACATCGTCCTTGTGCGCCGTATGGATCCGCTGCCGAAGGAATCCGCCGCGGCCGATGTCTACAACCCGTTTCTGTTCGGGGAAGGCAAGGTCGTCCCCAGCCTGCAACCGGTCGACTCCAAGGTGGAGGGAGCGATGGTGTCGCTCTACTTCCTGATTTATCCGGACCCGCGGCTTAGAGAGGAGCCGAAACTCAGCATTGAGTTTTACGCCGGCGAGCAGCGCATTGGGATCCTGCAACCGCAATTGCCCAAGCCGGATGACAAAGGCCGGATCCCTTACGTGGCGAGCGTGGCCGCCGCGCAATTGCCGGCCGGAGACTACAACGCTCGCGTAATCGCCGAGCAAGCCGGCGCCAGGGCGGAAAGCCGGACGGTGTTCGCGGTACAGTGACGGCGGCTTTCCCCGCCCGGCTCCCCGTGGAATGCCCGGCAAGACCGGATCTCGGCCTTGCAAACCCCTCGCCGCCGCCGCTTCAATGGAAGGGTGAGGGTCGTGGCCCGATGTTCCGTTGTGGTGTTCGCTTGGTCCACGGGCTTTCCGGCTGACGCGCCGCCCATCCATTTCTCCCACCGGCTCCTGCCGTTCACATTGGAAACCTCGGAGAGGCTCACCGGCGTTCACTACACGCCGGCCACGATGGCCGGAGGCGTGGCCCTGTTCGATTACGACGGGGACGGCGACCTGGACGCCTACTTCGCCAACGGAGCACCGATTCCAGAGCTGAGCAAGTCCGCGCCGAAGTTCTCGAATCGCCTGTTCGCCAATGACGGAACGGGCAGCTTCACCGACGTGACCGAGCGGGCGGGAGCGGCCGGAATTGGCTACGACACCAGCATCGCGGTGGCCGATTACGACAACGACGGCGATCCGGATGTCTTCCTGGGCGGCGTGCACCGTTACACTTTGCTCCGGAACAACGGCGACGGGACGTTCAGTGACGCGACGCGTGCGGCGGGCCTCGATGACGTGGTCGATCCCGAGTTCGGCCCCCTCTGGGCGGTGGGCGGAGTCTGGCTCGACTATGACAACGATTCCTGGCTCGATTTGTTTGTCGTCAACTATCTCCAGTGGGGTGTCGACAAGGAGCGTCCCTGCGAGGGGTACTGTCACCCGCAGCATTACGGCGCCACGCCCAACCGGCTTTACCGAAACAGGGGCGACGGCACCTTTATCGACGTCTCCGCCGCGACGGGCATCCGGGAGCACGCCGGCAAGGGGATGGGCGCGGCGTCCGCCGACTTCAACGGCGACGGTTGGCCCGACCTGTTCGTGTCGAACGACAAAACCTATAATTTCCTCTTCCGGAACGACGCCGGCAAGCGGTTCGAGGAAGTGGCCTTCGCGGCGGGAGTCGCGCTGGCCGAGCACGCCATGGAGATCTCCGGCATGGGCACCGACGCCCGGGATTTCGACAACGACGGTTGGCCGGACATTGCATTGGTGGCGCTCAGCGACGAAACCTTCCCCCTGTTCCGGAACGACGGTCAAGGGAGCTTCGTGGAGATCACCAACCGGTCCGGCCTGGCGTTTCAGGCGATGAAGATGTCGGGCTACGGGCCGGTGCTGGCCGACTTCGACAACGACGGCTGGAAGGATCTGTTCGTATCGTGCGGACATGTTCAGGCGCCCGAGATGGCGCACAAGTGGGATGTGGAGCAGCACAACAACGTGTTCCACAACCTGGGCAACGGCAAGGTACGGGCGCTCACGCGGGACTCCGGCCTGGCGGCGGGGCCGAAGAGGCGGCACCGGGGGGTGGCCGTGGGAGACGTGAACGGCGACGGCCGCCTCGATGCCGTAGTATCGGCGATTCAGGCATCAGGGGAACTGTGGCTGAACGACAGCCCCGGCGCCGGCAACTGGCTGACTGTCAAACTCAGGGGCACGAAGAGCAACCGCGACGGGATCGGTGCGCGGGTGAAGGTGACTACGCCGGCGGGTGCGCAGTTCAGCCACGCGACCACGAGCTCGGGCTACGCTTCCTCGAGCGCCGGGCCAATCCATTTCGGCTTGGGGCGGGCGGGAGCCGCGACCATCGAGATCCGGTGGCCGTCAGGGGTCATCCAGCGGCTCGAAGGCGCGGCGGCGAATCGCGTGATCGAGGCGACCGAGCCCGGATCGTGAGCCCGCCGGCCGGTCACTCGCCGCCGGGAGAGGCCGGCTCCTTGACCGTTAGCACCTGATTCGCCTTGACGTTTTCGAGTTTCTGAACGACGCCGCTGGGCCAGCGGATCTCGACCAGGCGCGCGGCGTTCTCGCGGCCGAGCCCGAAATGCACCGGACCGGCGCTGGAGGACGCATAGCCCACCGCGAACGAAGCGTGGTTGTACTGGTCGCCGGCGGCGGTGGACAGTTTGATCGCGGCACCGATTCCGTCGCGGTTGCTCTTCGTCCCTTCCAGCTCCAGCAGCAGCCAGTGACGATCGCCCGGACTTTCGTTAAACCAGATCTCGGCGGGCTTGCGCAGCGCCACTACCACGATATCGAGCCGGCCGTCCCCGTTCAGGTCTCCCTGCGCGGACCCGCGATGCCGTTTGGGCTCCGTCACGGTGAAACCCGCCTCCGCCGTCAGCGGTGCGAACTTGAGGTTGCCCTTAT
The DNA here is from genome assembly GCA_964425895.1 of uncultured Solibacteraceae bacterium. GTDB lineage: Bacteria > Acidobacteriota > Terriglobia > Bryobacterales > Bryobacteraceae > CAYRPT01. The sequence continues at coordinate 6,047 of CAYRPT010000149.1, forward strand.
TGTGGAAAACACTGTTGTGCTGTTCGATGACGACGCGGCTCCGCATCCCGGTCGACTGAACGTGCCCGCGCGAGACAAAGAAATCCTTCCAACCGTCATTGTCGAAATCGTAGATGGCGGGGCTGTAGCCGGCCATGGTGCGGCTGGAGACCGTCAGACCGCTGGAGGCCGTGGCCTCTTCGAACGCGAGCTTCCCGTTGTTGCGGAAGATCGGGAAGGTCTCGTTGTCGAGCGCGACGAAGGCGATGTCGGGCCACCCGTCGTTGTCCAGGTCGCGCGAGTCGACCCCCATGCCGGAGATGAAGTTCCCGTGCTCGGCAAGAGCGACGCCGGCCTCGAAACCGATCTCGGCGAACCCCTTGCCGCCGGTGTTGTGAAACAGGAAGTTGAACAGCTTGTCGTTGGTGACGAAGATGTCGAGGAGGCCGTCGCGGTCATAGTCGGCGACGGCGGCGCCCATCCCCTTGCCGGGGAAGTCCCGCAGTCCGTACTCCGCCGAGACGTCGCGGAACCGGCCGCCGCCGTTATTGAGGAAGAGGCTGTTCGGTGTTTCGGGGTAGAGGCGCGGGTGACAATATTCGAGCGCCCCCTCGTACTTGCACTCGGGCTCTTTGTCGGGGCTCCACCCCAGGTAGTTGACCACAAACAGGTCGAGAAGACCGTCATTGTTCACATCCAGGAACGCCGCGTGGACAGCCCACAATGGGCCGAAATCCGGATCGTTGGCTTTGTCGAGCCCCGCGTCCTCGGTGGTGTCGGTGAAGGTGCCGTCACCGTTGTTGCGGTACAGGGTGTAGCGGTGCACGCTGCCGATGAAGAGATCGGCGTCGCCGTCGTTGTCATAGTCGCCCACGGCCAGTCCGGTGTCATAACCCGAGCCTCGCAATCCGGCTTTGTCGGTGACATCGGTGAAGTTGCCGTTCCCGTCGTTGGCGAAGAGGCGATTCCAGAAGCCCGGTCCGGTTTTCACCAGGGTTCGAAGATCCGCACCGTTGGCGCAATAGACATCGAGGTCACCGTCGTTGTCGTAGTCGAACAGGGCGACGCCGCCGGCCATCGTCTCGGGCGCGTAACGGCGCGCCGATTCCGCATTGTCCACGGTGAAGGGCAGCTCCTGGTGACGGAAGCGGATGGGCGCGGACTGCTCGTCCGGGGCGGGGGCGGCAGGCGCCGGCAAGAGCGCCACGAGGGCAACGGCCAGAAAAGCGGGAGAAGGCATCAGCGGGCGGCAAGTCTCTCTGATTCTTACGGTAACACGGTCTCACGGACGCGGACGGTGATGGTACGCTGAGCGAGAGTGGGTCTTTATGCATACCTCCATGGATGATATTCGCCGAAGCAGCTCCGGGCCCCGCGTTCTTGGGTGGTGGATTGCGCTGTTGCTGGCCGCAGCCCCGCTGACCGCCCAGGAACAGCAGCCGGGACAATCCACCAACACGGGCGTTCCCGAAATCGCGACGCCGCCGGGGATCGAGACCGCGGAAGACGAGTACGACCACGTCCATGTGAGCCGGAATCAGGCCTCCCTGTTTCTGGGGGGGAGCCGCCTTGACGAGGGGAACGGCTTTGGCGTGGGCGGCAGGTACGAGTTCCGGTTCCACAAGCTGCTGGGCGCCGGTGTGGAGGGCGAGTATGTCTCAGCCGACTGGCGGGATGTGGCCGTGGTGTTTCCCGTCCATTTCCACCCGGGGGCGGGCTTGCGCGTATCGGCCGGGCCGGGTTTCGAAAGGGGCCGGAAGACGTTGGACGCGGCGGGGGAGAAGACCACCGAGTTCCTCTGGCGGTTCGGCGTCAGCTATGACGTGGTTACGAACCAACGGCTGATGCTCACTCCCAGCTTGTCGGTGGACTTCGTGAACGGCCGGCGCGTCTGGACGTACGGCATCTCTTTCGGCGTGGGGTTCTGAGCGCTAACCGCGCGGCTGGGCGCCTCCGGCGCAGAGGCCGCACGTCAT
>CAYRPT010000150.1:0-7942 GCA_964425895.1 uncultured Solibacteraceae bacterium
TGCAATCGGAAGGAACACGATCACGATGGGGACGCCCACCAGCATCCAATCAAAGAAGGAGATGGACGGATTCTGAGGAAAGCGCTCTTCGAGAAAGCCGAGCAGCGCTACATTGGTCGGGGTGCCGACGATCGTGCCGACCCCGCCGATGCTCGCTGCGTAGGCGACTCCAAGCAGCAGCACAATTCCAAACGAATTGCGCACCCGGTCCGGCGTTCCAGCGCCGGCGGCGCCGTCGATGCGGGCCGATTCGGCGATCTGGTTCACCACCGCCATCGCCACGGGCAGCATCATGAGCGTGGTCGCGGTGTTCGACACCCACAGCGAGATGCCGGCGGTGGCGGTCATGAAGCCGAGCACCAGGCGCCTGGGCTCTGTGCCGACCCTGGCGATGGTGGCCAGCGCGACCCGGCGGTGCAGGTTCCACTTCTCCATCGCCAACGCCACGATGAACCCGCCGATATAGAGATAGATCAGGTGGTTCGCATAATGGGGCGCCACGTCCTCCGAGGCCATGATCCCGAGCAGCGGAAACGCAACGATCGGGATCAGGGCGGTGAGAGCGATGTGCGTGGCTTCCGTTATCCACCAGATCGCCATCAACCCCACCACCGCCGCCATCCGCTGCGCCGGCGGCGTCATCCCGTCGGGAGCGGGAAGCACCAGAATGCCGGCGAACAGAATCAGGCCTCCCGCCAGGCCAAGGCGGCGGCGCAGATCAACGGCTGGCAGACGGTGCGGCACAGGCAGACAATCCTATCACTGCCGCCAAGATGGGTGTTGGCATCAGCAACGCACGGTTGCAGGCGGGCTGCCCATAGGCTACGTCCGGGCTTTCCGCTTCTCCATCAGACCGGCGGCCAGCGCGCGGGCCGCGTTGTTGACCATGGCCCCGTCGGAGCCGCTGGCGAGGAAACGGTAACCCAGATCCCAGTAGCGGTCGAAGTCGTCCGCTTTGGGCATCAGGATGCCCGCCGATCTACCGTGCCGGCGGGCGGCCTCGGCGGTTTTGCGGAGCGCCGCGTCGAATTCCGGGTGGTCGAACTGTCCGAGCACTCCGAGGCTCGTCGAGAGGTCCAGCGGACCGATGAAGAGCACATCGGCGCCGTCGACTGCCGCGATTTCCTCCACGTTCTTCACTGCCTCGACGGTTTCGATCTGCACAACGCCGAGCAGGATCTCGTGATGATGATCCACGTAGTCGCGGAACGTAACGCCAAAGCCGGCCGCCCGGTTCATCGAGGCCACTCCCCGAACACCGCGTGGCGGATACCGGAGGTTCGCCACGCAGGCCGATGCTTCGCCCGCGTTCTCCACGCGGGGAAACATGATGCCGTGCGCACCCAGGTCGAGGACGCGATGGGAGCGCTGACGCGCGTGTCCCTCCACGCGGATCACTGACCGCGCCCCGGTGTGCTCGAGCGCCTGCAACTGCGCCAGCACGTCCGCCTCGGTGCCCGAGCCGTGCTCGAGGTCGATCACCACGAAATCAAATCCCGCCTTCCCGACCATCTCCGCGGTCAGGGCCGAACCCAGATTAAGGAAGCACCCGAGCAGCGTCTCGCCGGCCTGCAAACGTTCGGGTAGATGTTGCGCCATAGGAAGCCCTCAGCATACGGGAACAGGCGGTGGAATGCAAACACCGGAGCTTATACTGGTCGGGATCGCATGATCTCTCTTGAGAGTCTGTTGGAACGGCTGGAGGAGGCCAGGGTGTCGTTCGGCCCGGGGGCCGCCGCGCGCATGGAGAAACTGCTGGAAGAGTGTGAGCGCCGGGAGTTCTCTTCCGCGGACCTGCTCGGCCGCTTGCACGAGGCGGTGTTGTACACGCGGGCCTATCCCCACAGTGCAGCGGTCCGGCGGCTAACCGAGCGGGTGCTCGGAAATTTCGAACGGCGGGTCCGCAGGCTTCGGGCATGCGGCGCCGACCTTGAGGCGCTGGAGGAACCCGAGATCTCCGGGATTACCGGCACGGGGGTTTCGGCGGTCCTCAGCTATGGAACGGTCCGCGACCTCGCCGCGCGTTGGGGCCCGGCGATCGATATCGAATGGGACGCCTTGGAGCGGGACGCTCCGCTCGCCAGGGCGCTGCCGCGGATGCTTCCGGGGCTGGCCGAGGAGGCGCTCGTCGAGCCGGAGGTAGCGAGCCGGGAGTGGGTGCACGCGGCCGCGGGACGCCAATCCACGCTCGCCTGGCTGCTCACGCGCCTGGAAAGCGTGCCGTTCGCCGAAGCGGTCTACCTGTACGATTCGATGGAGCTCATGCTCCGGTGGGATCTGCGCCGGTCCGCGGCCTCACGGACCCGCACTCACTTACCCGTCCGCCGGCCCTATTATCACCAGGGGCCGCTGCTCCGCCGGCGTGACGTCGATCCCGTCGCGATTCTCAAGGAACCCGTGCCCCTCCCGGCCCCGCTCTCGCGCCGCGAGGGAGAACGGATTCTTCGCCTCGCGCGAGACACCTCGGCCGTGCGCTATCGCGAACTGCACGGCTTCACGTTCGGCGACCCCGCGCGGGTACGGCGGGCCGAGGTCGGCCGGGGCGTGGAGATCTACGTCACCGGGGTACCGCCAGCCCACCGTCTGCCGCTCCGCGCTTATCACGCCGGCATGTGTTTCAAGAATGGGATCCCCATCGGCTACGTCGAAGGCCTCTCGCTGTTCGAACGGATGGAAGTCGGCTTCAACCTCTACTACACGTTTCGCGACGGCGAGTCCGCCTGGCTGTATGCCCAGATCATGCGGCTGTTCCACCACCTGGCCGGCATCACGCGGTTCTGGGTGGATCCCTATCAGATTGGGCACGAAAACGAGGAGGCCATCGAATCCGGCGCGTTCTGGTTTTACCGGAAGATGGGGTTCCGCCCCGTCGATCCGGCCTGCGCCGCGCTGTGCGCGCGCGAAGAAGTCCGGCTGGCGCGCACACCCGGCGCTCGCACAACATCCACGACGCTTCGCCGGCTCGCCCGCGGAGCGATGGTATATGAATCGGACCCGCGTTGCCAGGGCGACTGGGACCAGTTCCGGCTTCGGAACGTGAGCTTGGCCATCGAGCGGGCAGTGGCCGCCCGATTCGACGGAGATCGCGGCCGATGGCACAGCTACCTCATCTCGCGGCTGGGCGATCTGCTGGGCCTTGACGAACCCGACATCCGGCGGGCCGAGGGCCTGACCGCAGCCGTAGCGCTCATCCCCGATCTCGACCGGTGGCCGGAGGCCGGCCGCCTCTCGCTGGCCGGCATCGTGCGGGCCAAAGGGGGCGGCGACGAGACGCGCTGCTTGCGCCTGTCGCAGCGGCATCCCCGGTTTCGGGAGTTCCTGCTGCGCCTCGGCTCGCGGGGCTGAAGGGACAGGGCGAGCCGCGGGCAGTGCCGTGCCTCCGGAATCGCCCCGCGGAGCGGCGGTGATCAGCGGCTGCCGCGGATATCCATCTCCGGGTCCCAACTGAACTGCTGCGTGGTGCCGTCGGAGTAAGTGGCCGTCACCACAACCAGGAACTCGAACTTGAGCTTGCTGCTTCCCGCCGCCACGGCGTTCACCGGGAACGGACCAACGCGCCAGTAACCGCTGTCAGCGATGCCGGGGGCCGTTTCCATGCAAACCAGCCGGCCACCCGACGAAAACGGCGAGGCCACGGGCGGCTTATGGTCGTCCCCCACACCGTTCATGGCGGCAATGGCAATCGCGACTGTCGTGCCGTTGATCTGCTGGCTGGGGTTGCTGGTGTCGCGCACGGCGAATTGAACGGAGTCGCCAACGCTAATAGCTGGCGTGCCTGAAACCGGGCTCCAGCCGCTGCCGCTGTTTACGGCCCACGAGCCGCTGTCGATGTAGCCGTCGTGCGCGCTCATGTCGCAATCCATGTTGTATGCGTAGGTTGCCATCATCCCTCCTCGGATTAATCGGGCTGGTCGCCGAACTTCAGCATCAGCCGGTGGTAGCGCGAATCCGCGCGGAGCTCGACGAGATCCGGCTCGCCGCGAACTTCCTTCAGTGAGTAGCCTTTCGACAGGGCATCTTCAAGGTACGCCAGCGCGTCCACCCGGTCGCCGGCGGCCTCTGATGCCAGAGCCATCTTGAACAGAACCGCCGGTGTGTCCGGGCGGCGCCGGCCCAGGTTGCGCACTTCCCGGCGGGATTCGACGGTGTCGCCGCGGCGGGCCAAATAGACCGCCAGCGACGAATGCGCGGCGAGATCGTTCGGGTTCTTCTCCAGTCGCTCGCGCACAAGCTGGATCGCGCGGGTGTAGCTGTCGAGCGAACTGGACTCCCTTCCCGGCAGCATCCTATAGCCGTCGCCGAGGTTTCCCCACAAAAGGTAGTAGTTCGCATCCAGCTCCACCGCCTTCTCAAACGCCGCCACCGCGTCCTGATAGCGCCCGCGGAAGAACTGGAGCGTCCCGAGATTCGCGTAGACCGAGGCCGACGGTTCAATCTCCAGGGCTTTCTGAAGTGCGCCGGCCGCGTCTTCGAACCGGTCTTGCATATGATAGGCAGCCGCCAGGAGCCGATAGACTCTTGGGTTGTCCGGCGCCAGATCCCGTGAACGCTCCAGTGACGCCGCTGCGAGGTCGTAGTCGCCCTGTGTGTAATGCAAAATCCCGAGCTCTTGATGGACGAGCCAGCTATTTCCATCGATGCCGGCCGCCGTGTTGAGCGCGCTGAGAGCCTCGATCGGCCGCTCCTGCCGCGAGCGGAGCTGAGCCAGCCGGACCAGCGCCGGGACACTCCTCGGATCAAGATCCAGCGCCCGCCGGAACGCCGCGTCGGCGCCGTCCAGTTCGCCTTCCAGCATGAGCGCGCTCCCGTGAGCGGCGTGCGCCGCCGCCAGGTGATCGTCGCTCTTCACGGCGCCCGCGGCGGCTTCACGAGCTAGGCGCAGCCACTGATCATCGGGGCTATACGTGAACTTGTCGGTATATGCATCCGCCAGTGCCGCCTCGGCCGGAGCGGACTCCGGGTCCTTCGCCAGCGCGGCGCGCAAGAGTTCGATGGCCATATCCACCGAGCCCTTCCGGAACGGAGAGGCCAGCGCCTCGCGGCCCCGCCGGTACAACTCGAGCGGCGAGGCACTCTCGGTGACGGCGAATGGCTTCCCCGGTTTAGGCGCCCAGGACTTCGTAGTCACGTAGTACCCAAGCGCAGCCGCCAGGAAGAGAGCCGCGACACCTGCCGCCGCGATCCTCCGCCTTGAGTCTTTTCTTCGGCGCTCGGAGGTTGGCGGCGCGGATGCTGGGCCCTCCCGGCGGATCGGTTCGATAGCTGACCGCGTGACCGACACCGGACCGGCCCCGGCCGCGAGATTCCTGGCCACCGCGTCGAGATCGCGGGCGAACTCCGCCATCGACTGATACCGCTCCTCACGGTCCTTCGCCAGGGCCTTAACGAGAATGCGGTCCAGCGCCTCGGGCGTTCCCGTCCGGAAGCTGGCCACCGGCGGCGGGCTCGCCGAATAGACCTCGCGGAGCAGGGCCACCGCCGAGTCGCCTTGAAAAGGGCGGCGTCCGGCAAGCATCTCATAGAGCACAACGCCGAAGCTGAAAATATCGCTTCGGATGTCGATCTCGTCGCCCGCGGCTTGCTCGGGCGACATGTAGGCGAGCGTCCCCATCACCGTGCCGGTCCGCGTCAACAACGTCGAAAGCGACGCGGTGGCCCCTTCCGGCCCGCCTGGCGCGGAAACCCGCTTGGCCAATCCGAAGTCGAGCAGCTTGACCTTTCCCTTCGGCGTCACCATGATATTGCCGGGCTTCAGGTCCCGGTGGATAATGCCCGCTTCGTGAGCGGCGGCCAAAGAGTCGGCGATCTGCATGGCGTAATTGACGGCCCTTTCGACCGGCAACCCACCCGGGCCAACGCATTCGGAGAGGGTCGTCCCCTCGACATACTCCATGACGATCACGTAGTCGGAGCCAGTGTGGTGTATGTCGTAGATCGTCACGATGCCGGGGTGGTTCAAGGCCGACGCCGAGCGGGCTTCCCGGAGAAAGCGGTGCTCCCGCTCAGCGGTCGCCTTCACGTCGGGGCGCAAAAGCTTGAGAACGACGTCGCGGTCCAGCCGGGTGTCGCGGGCCTTGTACACCACCCCCATACCGCCCTCGCCCAGTTTCCGAGCGATGCGATAGTGCAGGATGGTTCCGCCGCTCATGTCCCAGCCCAGAGAAGAGATTGGCTTAATTGTACTTGAGGACTACGGCGAGAACAACCGTTTGCGCGGCCGCTGTCAAGGCCGCGACCGGCGCGCGCCCTCCCGCTCGATCCGGGTGCAAGACAAAACAGGGAACGATTCCACCACATCTCCGTATGACTCGATAGGAGGTTGACCGATGTTCTGCACGTCGTGCGGGTACTCACTCACGGGAATGGAGCGGTATTGTCCCCAATGCGGAAAACCGGCCGCCGACCAGACGCCGCGGCGGGCGTTCAGCGACTCGACCGGCCGGCGCCTGGTCCGCCCGATGCGGGAGAAGAGTATCGCCGGAGTCTGCGCCGGGTTTGCGCGCTATCTCGACGTGGACGTCACGCTGATGCGGATCATCTGGCTGTGCGCGGGCATCTTCACCGGCGTCGGTTTCATCGCTTACCTGGTGTGCTGGATCGTGATGCCGAAGGACTGGAGTCCGGAGGCCCCCGAGGCGCAAGCGGCCGGGCATCCGGTCCAATCGGAGCAGGCCAGTTCAACTTCCGTCTGATCGGGCCCGGGGCGCGGACGGCCGCTCATCCGGGCAACGCCCCACGAAGCGGGCCTGGGCGCGGCCCACCTACACTGGTAGAGACATGCGCATCCCTATCTACCAGGTTGACGCCTTCACTTCGCGGCTGTTTGCAGGCAATCCGGCGGCCGTGTGTCCCCTCGATCAATGGCTGTCCGACGCTACTCTGCAATCGATAGCCGCCGAGAACAATCTCTCGGAGACGGCGTTTATGGTCCGCGCCGACGATCGTTTCCACCTGCGGTGGTTCACGCCGGCCCGCGAAGTCGATCTGTGTGGCCACGCCACCCTGGCGGCCGCGCACGTGATCTTCACCAGAGTGCAGCCGGAAGCGGACCGGGCGGTATTCGATACGCGCGGCGGCGAGCTCACCGTGATGCGCTCCGGGGACCGGCTGTCGATGGATTTCCCGTCGGACTCTCCCGTCCCCTGCGAGCCGCCGCCCGGGATGCTGGAAGCGTTGGGCGGGCAGCCGCTTGAGACGCTGCGTGGGCGCTACCACCTGGTGGTCTTTGCTTCCGAGCGGGAGGTACGGGAGCTTCGGCCGGATTTTCGGGTGCTCGGCCGCCTCGGTGGCGGCGTCATCGTAACCGCCCCCGGCAACGAGGTGGATTTCGTCAGCCGGTTTTTCGCCCCGGCGTTCGGCATCGACGAGGACCCGGTAACCGGTTCCGCTCATTGCCTGCTGATCCCCTACTGGGCCCAGCGGCAGTGCAAGTCATGGCTCGAAGCGCGCCAGGTGTCGGCTCGCGGCGGGGAGCTTTTCTGCGAAGATCATGGAAAACGGGTGACCATCGCCGGGGAGGCCGTCCTGTATCTCGAAGGAACCATCGAACTCTGAAGCCGCGCCCGGGTATTCCCCATGTCGCCTCCGGCCTCGGACATCGCATACACCCGGTGAAGGAATAAGAGAATGAAGAAACGATTTACCGTGTGTCCGATCGTCGCCGTATCCCTGGCGACCATGAGCGCCGCGCCGCGCGCCACTCAGCAGGAGCGGGGGAAGTACCTGGTCGAAAGCGTCGCGATGTGCGGCGACTGCCATACGCCCCATGGTCCGCGGGGGCCGGTGGCCGGTCAGTGGCTGGCCGGGGCCGACCTCCCGTTCCGCCCGGCGGCCCCAATGCCCGCCTGGGCGGGGCACGCCCCGTCCCTGAACCCTTGGCCCAACGGCTGGACCGAGGCTGATATGACGGCATTCCTGTCCACTGGACTCCGGCCAAACGGCC
>CAYRPT010000151.1:0-7900 GCA_964425895.1 uncultured Solibacteraceae bacterium
CCCCGGTTCACTAAGGCCCATGGACCCAAGATCCGAACTCCTTCCGAACCTCCTGCTCTGGGCCGGCGTGCTCATCTTCCTCGTCGTACGGTCCTGGACAGCGCGTCGGCAGGGCGTCGGGATCGTTCTGGCCTACTGTTTTCAGCTCTGGCTGCTGTATTGGGTCGGCGCGTTGATTCACGCGCTGCCCTGGGCCTTTCTGCCGGACGCGGAGTTCGTCGTCGCCGGATTTCGCCAGGCCACTTTCGCTCTGCTCGCGTTTGCCGCGGGTTGCACGCTGATCGGCCCCAAAGTGGCGGCACGGTTCACGTCACGGGGCCAGAGCGCGGGCTCGACGCCAAGCCCGTTCCTTCCGATCGCCTACATGATCGCCGGCGTCGTTTCCTTCACGGTGCTGGCGCCACTTCTGGGACGGCTGCCAAGCTTCGCCGCCCTGACATCTCTGGGAACCCAGTTGATTCTGGTAGGGTTGTGCCTGGCCTGTTGGAAGGCGTGGATTGCCGGAAGCAGGCGCGACTTGATGAAATGGCTCGTGGCGTCCTTGGCCCTTCCGGCCACCACTGTCGCCGCGATGGGGTTCCTGGGATTCGGGGCCATCGCTCTGGCCACGCTGCTCATTTTTGTTGGGCACTTCTTCCGCCCGCGCTGGGCGCTGGTGGCTTTCTTTGTGGTGTCGGCCTATTTGGGCCTATCGCTCTACGTGAACTACATGGGGGGCCGCGGCGCCATCCGGGCCAGCGTCTGGGGAGAAGAATCGTACTCGAACCGGATCGATACGATCGTGGGCGTTTTTGAGAATCCCGAGTGGTTCGATCCCGCGAACCCCGAGCACCTCGGAGCGATCGATGGGCGCCTGAATCAGAATGCCCTTGTGGGCGCGGCCACGGCGCAGCTTGCCGTCACTCAGGACTTCGCCCGGGGAGAGACGATCTGGATGAGCATCCTGGCCATGATTCCGCGCATCATTTGGCCGGACAAACCGATGCGCGCCGGTAGTGGAGACCTGGTGACCCGGTTCACCGGAATCGAATTCGCCGAAGGTACCAGCGTCGGCATCGGTCCGGTGATGGAGTTGTACGCGAACTTCGGTAGCGCCGGGGTGTGGGTGGGCTTTCTCGTGATTGGCGGGATCATCGGCGCGCTCGACCGGTTGGCTGGCCTTCACCTGCGCTCCGGAAACTGGCACGGGTTCGCCGTCTATTTTCTGGTCGCCATCGCCTTCCTCAACGTCACGGGATCGTTTGTCGAGGTAGCGGCCGGGAGCATGGCCGCAATCGCGGTGGGCCACCTTGCAAAATGGGCACTGAACCGCTACCAAAGCAGGGGCCGATCGGTCCCGGCGCTTGCCAGCCCCCGCCTTGAAGGTTGATGCAGACCGCGAGCGCTGTTCCCGTGACGATGATCTCCCCGTGCCCGCACAGCAGCTCTTTCGGAGGTGTTCAGCGCAGCGCGCGGGTAGCCTGGGATTGCGTGGCGGCGACGGGGCGCCTCGTCTGCTACGGCAAGGACTGCGCGATCCCTGCGAGACACGCCGCCAGGAACCAACGCTGCTGCCGCACCAAGGGCGGGGCCGCGCTGGCCGTGGCTGCCTCGACCCGGGGCGCTCAAACCATCCTGGTGTGGCACCTTGGCTTGCTGAAGCTGCTCCCCTTCGCGTGGTCTCGTGAGGCGCGTGTCTTCCTCTATCTCCACGGCATCGAATGCTGGCGGCCGTTCGACCTCTTGACGCGCCGTTTGCTGCGCCGCGTGGATGTGTTTCTCGCCAACAGCGCATTTACCTGGGAACGGTTCACGCAGTGCAATCCGGGGTTCCGCAACGCCGCTTGCCGGGTGGTGCCGCTCGGCGCCGAGGCCCCGTGCGAAGACGCCCGCGAGCCGGCCGAGCCGCCGGCCGCCCTCATCGCCGGCCGGATGGACCGCCGCGAAGATTACAAGGGGCACCGGGAGTTGATTCGCGCCTGGCCGCTGCTCTTGGGGCGGGTGCGCGATGCGCAGCTCTGGATCGTTGGGGGAGGCGATCTTGCTTCCGACTTGCAGGCTTTGGCCGGCGGCCTGGTGCGGACGGGTCACATCCGATTCCTGGGCGCGGTCTCCGACGAGGAGAAGAGACGGTTGATGGAGGGTTGTACCTGCCTGGCGATGCCCAGCCGCGGCGAGGGGTTTGGCTTGGTCTATCTCGAGGCGATGAGGGCGGGCCGGCCATGTCTGGTCGGCAGTGCCGACGCCGGCCGGGAGGTGGTCAACCCGCCCGAGGCCGGCCTGGCCGTCGATCCCGCCGATCAGGATGCCCTGGTGGAAGCGCTCGCCCGCCTGCTGCGCCGGGACGGCGCTTGGAGGGAATGGTCCCTCCGGGCACGGAAGCGATATCAGCGGCATTTCACGGAGGAAGCTTTTCGCCGCCGCCTGTTAAGCGCGCTGGCGGAGTAACGGGTAAAAGATGAAGGTTCTCCACGTCATCCCGTCGGTGGGACCGTTGCGCGGCGGACCCAGTTTCGCCATGCGCCGGATCGCCGCCGCCCTCGCGGCCGAGGGCCTCTCGGTGGAAGTGGCGGCCACGAACGACAACGGACCGGAGCGGCTCGACGTTCCGCTGGGCAGGCCGGTGGAGGAAGGCGGCGTTATCTGGCGATACTTCCCCCTGGATGCGTACTTCTATAACACCTCGTTTGCGCTCGCGCGGTGGCTCATGAGCTCCGTCGCCGATTACGACGTGGTGCATATTCACGCGGTCTTTTCGTTTTGTTCCACGGCCGCCGCGTTCGCCTGCCGGCGGTGCCGGGTTCCGTATGTAGTTCGCCCTCTCGGGGTCCTGAACCGCTGGGGCATGGAAAACCGCAGGCCGTGGCTGAAGAGCCTGTCATTCCGCTGGATCGACCGCCGCATCCTGGAGGGCGCCGCCCTCGTGCAGTACACGAGCGAACAGGAGCGTGATGAGGCGTCGCTGCTTGGTGTCAACTGCCCTTCCACGATCATTCCCAACCCGGTGGACGTGAGCCCCGGCGGAGCGGTTCGCGGCGCCTTCCGCGCCCGCCATCCGGAACTCGCGGAGAGTAAGATCATCCTCTTCTTATCGCGTATCGATCCCAAGAAGGGCCTCGACCTGCTGTTGCCGGCTTTCGTCGAGGTCCGGCGCAGGCACCCTGAAGCGATTCTGCTGATCGGAGGCTCGGGCCCGGCCGATTATCTGATCGAGGTGCAGCGGACGGCTGCCGAGCTCGGAATCGCAACGGCCGTCCGATGGCTCGGCTTCGTCGGCGGCGAGGAGAAGGACCAGGTGCTCGCGGACGCGGATGTTTTTGTGCTCCCGTCGTACTCGGAGAACTTCGGAATCTCGGTGGTGGAAGCGATGGCGGCGGGTTTGCCTGTGGTCATCACGGACCAGGTGGGTGTGCACGGCGAAATCGCAGACGCCGCCGCCGGCGTTGTCACGGCGTGCGACACCGGGTCGCTTGCGCGGGCCATCGCCTGTCTCTTAATGTCCGGGCAGGCCCGGACCGCCATGGGACAGAACGCACGCCAACTGGCGCAGCGATGCTATTCCTCAAGCGCGGTCGCCGGGAGGCTCCGGGAAGTCTACGCTCGGCTGGCTTGCGAGCGGAAATGCGCCGTGCCGTCCGCTCCGTGCACGGCACCGCGCCCGACATCGGAACCTCGGAGCAAGCTTTAGCTGCATGCATCTGCCGCGCTTCGTCTCCTCCGTGGAAACGGCGAATGACCAGCTCGGAGATTCTCAGCCGGAGCTAGAGCTCTGGCCGGGAGCTTCTCTGCCAGGGCAGGCTGTGGGACGCCTTCCTCACGGTCCTGTCAACGCCGTTGCCCGGTTTCGTGCCAGACTGTGACGCGGTCTACCAAGCCTGCCCGGAGGAGATCGCGAAGTACCTAAGAACGAAACCCGGTTGCGATTCCGTGTCCATCTTCGCCGCACGGCGTCGTTTTTCGGATTGAACGCTCGGAAGGTCGGAGCGGCCTAGATGAAACCTGTTGTCATCATCGTCCCGGTATACAACTCGGCCGCCACGATCGTTGAAACCCTGCAATCGATCCAAAATCAGGATGATCTCTCCACCGTCCGCTATGTTCTCCTCTGCGACGACGGTTCAACTGACGACACCGTCGAACGAGCCCAGCGGGCATGGGCCGGCTCGGTTCCGCTGCGCCTGCGCCTGGCTGAAAGGAATCGAGGCGAGCGGGGAAACCTGAACGACGCGATGACCTCGCTCGAAGGGGACATCGAGTGGGCCTTGATTCTGCATTCCGATGACCTCGCCAAACCTCCCTGGACGCGACGCACTATCGAGGAGTGCAAGAGAGAGAGAGGCAACTTGGCAAGCGTTTGCTCCAGCTATGATGTGTTCCAACCCGGCGGAGCCGTGGAAAGCGGGGAAGACGATCCTCACCGCGCCCCGGAGCTGATCCGAAGCTCCAGGGCGGCCGTGCGGTCCACTCTGCTCCGAGGGTGCTGGTGGCATATCTCGGGCTCGGCGATCCACATCGCCAGTTTTCGCGCCTCCGGCGGATTCCGGAAGGATTTGCCGCAACTGGGAGACTGGGAGTGGGTTCTTCGCTGCTTGCGGTTGGGCTACGACCTGGTATACATACCTCGAACCCTGATTCGCTACCGGCAGCATAGTACTAGCGTGTCAAGCTTGTCGTTTCGCGTGCACCGCGACGTCACCGAGGCCCTCGGAATCATTCAAGAGTATGCCGGCGCGCTGTCGCGGGCCGACTTGGCCAAGATCCATGCAAGGCGTCTGACCTATCTTGCGAGGAGACTGTTCCGTTCCCTTGTGGCGCGTGACGGAAAACGAGCGCTGCTCGCGGTCAGGGTCGCCCTGTCGGTGGCAGGGAGTTTCATCCGGTGTCAGGCAGGGCTAGGCCGCCGGGTGAGGAGTTCCGCAGTTTCGGCTTGATCGCCGTGTTCGGCCGGTCGGCGAGCCCCGGCCGGCGACCTGCAACTCAAGCGACCTTCATGCCCCGCATTCTGATCCTCTACCAGTACTTCCATCCTGACGATGTGGTGAGCGCTGTTCACATGTCGGATCTGAGTGAGGGGCTGGCGGCGCGAGGCTGGGAGGTCGAAGCCGCTCCCTGCAACCGAAGTTGCCGCGGACCGGGGCAGAAATTCTCCGGCCACGAGCTGTGGCGCAAGGTTCGGATTGAGAGGGTCTGGCGGCCGGCATTCCGGCAATCGAGCGGGATGGGCCGGGTTCTCAACGCGGCGTGGATGATCGGCGCGTGGGGAATGAGATCGCTCAAGGGGTCCGGTGTTCCTGACGTCGTCGTGATTGGTACGGATCCCGTCTTGAGTGTCTTGGCGGTTCCCTGCTGGAAGTTCTTCCATCCCAGGGTCGCGGTGGCGCATTGGGTCCATGACCTCTATCCGGAGGCCGCTATCGTCGATGGTCTTTTGCGCGAAGAAAGCTGGTTTGTCCGTTTCAGCCGGAGGTTGCTGCGCGCCGCCTACCGGCGGTGCGACGCCATCGTGGACATCGGACCCTGCATGAGGAGACTCTTGGAGCGCTACGGGCCTTCCGGAAGGCTTGAGACCCTCACTCCTTGGGCGCTCGAGGAGCCGCCCGGTCCGCTGCCGGCCGACGCGGCCGAGCGGGCGGCGCTATTCGGTGAAGCGCGCCTTGGCCTGCTCTACTCCGGCAACTTCGGACGCGCCCACAGTTACGAGGAAATCCTGGCCCTCGCCCGGCGGTTACGGGGAAAGGGCGTCAGCGTGGCGTTCTCTGTCCGCGGCAACCGCGAGGATGAATTGAGGCAGGCGGTCCTGAGTTCGGATGTCAACGTGCGGTTCGTGCCGTTTGCGGGCCGTGACCAGTTGGCGCTGCGCCTGGGCGCGGCGGACGTCCACGTGGTGACGCTGCGCTCCGAGTGGACCGGCGCCGTCGTTCCATCGAAGTTCTTCGGCGCCCTGGCGGCCGGCCGGCCGGTGCTCTTCGCCGGCAGCCCGGACTCCTCCGTCGCGCGGTGGATTGAAGAGCATCGCGTCGGCTGGGTGCTGACGCCCGACAGCGCCGGCATCGTCGAAGAATCGCTTCTACGGTTTGCAGATTCTCCCGCTGTACGGGAACAGATGTTCGTCCGCTGCCACCGTGTCTACCAGGAGCGCTTCTCGAAAAACGCGATGGTCGAATCCTGGGATCCGCTGCTTCGCTCGCTGGTTCGGGATTGATTCACTGATGACAGACCTCACCGCCATTGTCCTGACCTATAACGAGCGAGAGAACCTTCCACCGTGCCTCGCGAGCCTCAAACCGCTCGGCTGTCCGGTGTTCGTGGTGGATTCCGGCAGCACGGATGGGACGCAGGACATCGCTGCGGCGCATGGCGCTACGGTTGTTGCTCATCCTTTTTCCACGCACGCCGCCCAGTGGCAGTGGGCGCTGGCCAATCTACCGCTGACGGCGGATTGGGTTCTGGCCCTGGACGCCGACCAGCGGGTCACTCCGGAGTTGGCGGAAGAGCTACGGCGGCGTTTTGGCCGCGGCGGCGAGAGCAATAACGGCATCAACGGTTTCTACGTCAACCGGCGACAGATCTTCCGCGGCCGATGGATCCGGCACGGCGCCTACTACCCGAAGTACCTGCTGAAGCTGTTCCGCCGGGACGCCGTCGAATTGGATGTGAATGACCTCG
This sequence comes from uncultured Solibacteraceae bacterium, assembly GCA_964425895.1. Classification (GTDB taxonomy): domain Bacteria; phylum Acidobacteriota; class Terriglobia; order Bryobacterales; family Bryobacteraceae; genus CAYRPT01. The sequence goes on from CAYRPT010000151.1 coordinate 6,646, forward strand.
TCGACCACCACTTCTATGTTCGAGGAACCACGGGGAAGCTCCGCCACGACATTATCGAGGAGAACAAGAAAGAGGACGATATCACTTTCTGGATCGCCAAGCACAACCGCTACGCGGCGCTCATGGCCCGGGAGGAGCTCAGCGCGAGCGGGCGTCCCCCGGCGGTCACACCGGCTCTTTTCGGCTCTCCGGATCAACGCGTCCTTCGCCTCAAGGCTCTGTGGAGGAATCTACCGCTGTTTCTGCGCCCTTGTCTGTACTTCGGGTACCGCTATTTCCTGCGCGGCGGATGGCTCGATGGCAAGGAGGGTTTCATCTTCCACTTCCTTCAAGGGTTTTGGTTCCGGCTTCTGGTCGACATCAAGATGGAAGAGCTGCGAACGCGGCGCGGCGTTGCCGCCGAAGTTCCCTCGCCGGCTGGCGATGGCGCCCCGCAAGAACTCATCGAACATGAATCATCCCACTATCGTTTTGGGTCTTAACGCCTTTCACGGCGACTCGTCCGCCGCGCTGTTGGTGGATGGCGACCTGCGCGCCGCTTTGGAGGAGGAGCGCGTCCTCCGCATTAAGCACTGGGCCGGCCTGCCGGTCGAGGCTGCAAAGGCATGCATTCACATGGCCGGCGTGGACGGAATCGAGCACCTGGCGATTTCGAGGGACCCGCGCTCGCACCTGCTTTCGAAGCTGGGACGCGTCGCTGTGCGCCCGAGGCTCTGGGGGCAGGCCGCCAAGCGGGCGGTGAACAGCGCTCGTATCGCCGGCATCAAGGACGAGGCGGTGCGCGCCGGAGTGCCTGGCTTGAACGGGGCGAAGCTCCACTTTGTGGAACACCATCGGGCGCACCTCGCCAGCGCCTTCTTCGCTTCCCCGTTCGAGGAGGCCGCCGTGGTTTCCGTCGACGGCTTCGGCGACTTCAGCAGTGTCATGTGGGGCGTGGGCCGCGGAAATCGCGTCGACGTGAAGGGATGTGTCCGGTTCCCGCATTCGCTGGGGATCTTCTACACGGCGTTTACCCAGTTCCTCGGTTTCCCCAAGTACGGCGACGAGTACAAAATGATGGGGCTGAGCGCCTACGGCGAGCCCGCTTTCCGGAGCAAGGTGGCGGAAGGGGTCCGGCTGGACGGCGACCAGGTCCGGCTCGATCTCGACCTGTTCCGGCACCACTCCGAGGGCGTGGACATGAGTTGGAGCGGCGGCGAGCCGGAACTCGATCCGGTCTACAGCGCGCGTTTCGTGGAGAAGTTCGGCCGGCCCC
>CAYRPT010000152.1:0-7900 GCA_964425895.1 uncultured Solibacteraceae bacterium
CAGCCGCTGCATGGCGCGAATCAGCGCGCCGAGTTCGTCGGCCGACTCCTGATCACCGCGCACGCTCTCGCGAAGCTGCGACAGATCGCTCAGCCCCTCGCGGTAGGCCCGTTCCATGGCGCGGAAGCCTTCGGGACTCGACGGCCGCTCCGGGAGGTTAGCGTCCCGGTCGCCGGCGTTCATGGCCGAGTAGGTCCGCCCGGACCCCTCGCCACCGTACTGAGGCGAGCCGGGGGCTTCGCCCGCGTCGCGCGCGCCGGCCCGTTGCGAGCCGGGCTGATCCCCGCCGGGCTGCGACCCGCGGCCGCCCTGTTGATTCCGCCCGGACGGCTCGCCTGACGGGTCCCCCGTGGACTCCTGACGTTGCTGCCCGCCGGCTTGGGCGCCGCGGGCGTTCTCCCGGACCAACCGCTCCATCTCCCCGCGCAACCTCTCCACCCGGGCCAGGGCTCGCTCCAGGCTTTCGCCCGGACGACCCTGCTCCTCACCGCCGGCCGCCCGCTGGGCGTTCCGGGTCTGCTCGGCCAATCGATTAAGACCTTCCGTAACCGGCGCCTCGCGCATCCAGGCGTACGCGCCGAGCCCGCGGCGGATCCATTCGGCCAGGTACTTCATGCGCAGGCCGAGTTCGCGCTGCTGCATCTCGCCCACGGCCTCACGGAGCTGCGAGGAAGCCGATTTCTGGCCGGTAGCCAGGTCGCGCACGGCGGCCTGCATATCCTCTTCGAGCCCCCGCAGCTCTTCGGCCATCTGCTGCTTCTCTTCCGCCAGCCGGCGTACGGCTTGCGGATCGGGCGGGGGCGGATCTTGCAGCGAGGGCCCGCGTTGACCGGACACGGCCCGGTGTCCCTTATAGAGCTCGCGCAGCTTATCCGCGAACTCCTGTTGCTGCTCCGCCAGGCGCTCGGCGCGTTCGGCGAGATCGGAGAGCTGGCCCGCCGACTCCTGCCGCCGCATCCGGCCGAGCATATCGGTGGCCTCCTTCAACCGCTCGGCCGCGCGCCGCGAGTCGACGTCGCGCTGATTCGGATCGCCTTGGCTCGAACCGGCGCGCCGCATGTCCTCGGTGGCCTGCCGCAAGCGTTCCAGCGACTGCCGCAGGCGCTCGTCCTGAGCCCCGCCGCCGGAGGAGCTGCCCGTTTGAGAAGATCCAGAAGACTGCCCCGAGCTGCTCGGATCGCCGCGCTGCATCGGATTCGTCCGGCGGGCCAACTGCTCCATCTGCCGCTGGAGCTCCTCGGCCTCGCGCCGGAGCATCTCTTGCTGCCAGCGCTGCTGAAAGGCCTGCTGGTCCTTCCTCTGCTGCTCCGCCAGTTCCTGCTGCCGGCGGGCCAGCTCCGCCAGCTTCCGGAGCGCCTCATCAACCTCGCGCGATTGCTGGCTCGCCAGGGAGGCCTGCTGCCCCGTTTCATACTGGTTCTTCTCGGTGTCAAGCTCCAGATCGAACAGGTTCTCCAGATCGCGCCCCATGTTGCCCCCACCGCCGCCGCCACGGCTTCCCCGGGCCACCTGAATCTGCCGAAAGACCGCCTCGGCGCGCAGGAGATGCTGAAGCGCCCGCTGCTCCGGAGGCAGCGCGGCCCGCCACGACTGGGTTCTCAACTGGCTGACGGCCTCGGTCATCGACCGCGCGGCCGCCTCCATGTTCTGGGCGAACAGCTCGAACTCCTCGTTCGCCATCGAGAGCTGCCGCGCACGCATGCGGCGGGCCAGCGACTCGGCTTGATCTTTCAGCTTGCCCTGCACGTCGGAGAGAAGGCCGGCGTCTTCCCGCAACTGTTCGCGGCTTCGCGCGGTGTCTTTGATGGCGTTCCAAGTGGCGGCGATGATCTCCTTCTGGCGCGCGGAGATGGTGTTCTCGTCCATGTCGCCGCCCATTCCCATGCCACCCGCCTGCTGCGACTGGGAGTACTCGCGTTCGAAGGGCTGCGCCTCGATGAAGAAAATGTCGGTTTGGGCGGTGTGCCGCGCGTCGCGGGCGACCGCATACATGCTCACCAGGTCGCCGGGAACCAGCTTCTCGTCCTCGAGATAGAGAATCGTCCCGCCTTCCACCTGGTCCCGGCCTTTCCGGTCCAGCAGCGCAACGCTCCGCTCCGGCCCGCCGTTCACCGAGTACCTCAAAGTCAGCTCCTGGAGGCCGAAGTCGTCCTCGCCCTCGACGCGAACCGTCACCTCTTCGATCGGGCTGGCCCGGAAATCGCGGCCGGGACGGCGGATCCGGACCGACGGCGCGTTCTCCGGCCGCGCCTCAATGAAGTAGTCCTCCGTGAGGCGCACCCGTTCGTCCTGCTCCATCGCGGCGATGTGATACAGCCCGTCCTTGCGGATCTCGACGGTTCCGCGATAGCTCGTCGCGCTCTCGCTCTCCAGCGCGACTTCCCCGCCGTCATCGAGCACCAGCCGCCCATTTTGGAGCGGCTTATCGGTCTCCACGACCAGATCGGCTTCCGTGCCCTCGACCGCGCGGAGATCCCCGCCGTTCTCTTCCACCTCGTCCGCGCGGCCCAACCATCGCGGGTAGCGGTACGTCACGCGAATGCTCTCGACACGCGGGACGTCGACCACCGTAAGCCGGAAGCTCTTGGAGCGAATCCCACCCGCCTCAACGTAGTACTCCACCGATTCCGGCAGTCCCGCGAACAGGAATTCGAAGCCGGCGCCGCCCCCTTGGGGCTGAAGGAAGGCCTCCTCCCACTTGGAGGCTGATTCGTACCGGGCAAAAAGCCGGGCCGACGGCGGCTGGAACCCCGACGGCGCCGCGGTCACCAGGAGATCACCACCCCGGCGAACCGTCTTGTTGCCCGGGCTGACGAGGATCTCGTAGAAAGGCTGGTCCCCCGTCCGCGGGGTCCCGGACCAAAGAAGGGATGACCCGTATCCCAGGAAGCCGGGGCCGGCCAGGATCAGCCAGACAAGAGCGCCGGTGGAGGCGACGGCGCCGGCGGCAAAGGCGCCGATTTGGCCCGCTCTCACCACGCGCCCCGGCTCGGCGCGCTCGACGAGCGGCAGCGCGTCTTCGGCCATCAACTCCAGAAACGGCTGGGCCTCGCTCCGTTCGGGAGCCTCGGCGATGGTGAGTAATCGCTGCTCCAGTTCGGGGAAGGCCTCTTCGGCGCGGCCGGCGGCCCGTCCGCGGTTCAGCCGGAGCAAAGGCAGGATCACGCCGAAGCCCGCGGCCAGCGCCACGGCGAGCACGAGCAGAATCCGCGCGACCAGAACGCTTGGAGCCGAGAAGGCAAAGTAGTTCGCCATCAAGACGAGCAGAACCGTCGCCGCCAGAGCCGAAAGGCCCACGAGCCCCAGCCCGCGGCTTAGCAGCCTCACGCGCACGCGGCGTTCGACCGCTCGCAGATAGTTGTTCAACGATTCCAGCGCACTCATGCCGCTCCCCTTCCCACGCCCAGATACATTGCCGACACAATCGTCTCGCCCGCGGCCGCGAGCAGCCCGGCGAGCAGCACGTACCAACCCACCTTGTACCGGACCGGAGGCGTCTCCACCGGCGTCTCGCCGCCGGAAACCGTCCCGCTGCCCGTATTCTGCCACAGCGATCGGGTCTCCTCTGGAATCAGCGCCAAGTTGGATTCGCGGCGGTCGGCGTTGACCGCAACCATCTCGTGGCGTTGATTCGCGCGCCGCAGCTCGTAGAAACCCGTCCGCTCGACACGAAAGGATTGCAAGCGCGCCGCTTCCTCCAGGGACATGAGCCGTGCGCCGTCCGGACCGAGGACCTCCAGGGCCGAGCCCCCGTCGGCTCCACGACGCAGATCGACGTACTCCTCCACCGTCCGCTGGAGCGAGCGCTCCTCGATCCGCCCCAGGTAATTCATCGCGCGCTCGACAAAGGCGACAAAGGACGGATGCAGCGGGAAATCGTTCGCCAGGTTGTCGAACGTCGAGGCGAACAGGAGGACGCGGCCCTCGCCCACCAGGCGCTCCACCAACAGGGGAGTCCCGTCGGCCAACCGGGCGAGAGTCCGGGCTTCGGATGCGTCCACGCGAACCGCCTGGTAGAACTTAACGCCCTCCCAGAGACCGCGCAGAACGACGGCCGGATGGGAGGCATCGGCTTCTCCGGCGGCAAAAAAACGCTCGCCAGTTCGCGAGGCAAAGCGGGATTCGACCACGGGCAGGTCCATCACCGGAATCCGGGAGAGCCGCGCCGTGGCCGGTCCGCCCGCGATGAGCAGGGCCCCGCCGGCGAGGACGTACTGGCGCAGGGCCCGCTCCAACTCCGGCGGCAGCGCACCGGGGTCGGCGAGCACCACGACCGAGTACCGCGCCGGATCGATGCCGGAGTCCTGCGAGACACCAGCCGCTTGAAGGGTAAACGCGGCGTTGCGCGACGCCTCGATGGCAGCCCGGAAGTACAACAGATCGCGTCCGCCGCCGCCGTGCAGGAAGAGAGCCGGGCGAGGATCGGCGCGCTCGACGGCAAACAGGAACCGGTCATCATCCGGCAACCGGTCGGAAGGCCGGATGGCGACTTCGCACCGGTTGAATCCGTAGGGTACAGCCAGTGAATGGAACTCGACCGTCACCCGGCCATTCTCGGGCACATCGACCGCCTGCGAGTCGATCACGGTGCCGTTGACGATCAGGGACACCGTCTGCCGCGCGGCCTGCGTCCCCAAGCCGACGACGGTCGCCTGCACGGTGGCCGGGTCCGGCCGGAAAAGACGGACTGGAGCGCTGACGCTTTCGACGGCGAAATTGGCGGCCTGCCCATCCACGACCGGATGCAGCACAAAACGCGCCGACGAGGGCAGTTGCAGATCCACAAACCCGGAGGGCATCGAGGACTGTTGCAGATCGGAGAAGAAATGGACCTCCAGAGGATGCCGGGCGGTCTCGCCCAGCGCCCGGAGCGCACGCGCCAGCTCGCCGTACGAACTCCGGCCATCCACCGGACGGATAGCCTGGATGGCGGCGGCCAGCTCGTTGCCATCGGCGGTGGGCTGCGTCTCCAGCTCCAGGCGCGCCGCCAGCGTCGCTACCTGCCCTTCATGGCCCGCTTCCCGTCCGGACGCTTCCTCGAGCGCGCTGCGCTTGGCCCGTTCCAGGCGATCCGACTCGCGCATGCTCAGAGAATTGTCGACGACGTAAAGCACCAGCCGCTTCCCATCCGCGGCGGCGCCGGCCTTCCGCGCCACAAAGGGCCCGGCAAAGGCCAGCACCAGCAACACCAGGAGAGCGAGCCGGAACAGCAGCAGCGTCCAGAACCGGATCCGGCGGTGTTTGATCGAGCTCTGCGTCGATCGCTCGAAAAACATGAGGGAGCTGAACGGGCGCGGAGTGGTCCGATGCTGCCGGAGCAGATGAAGGTAGACCGGGAAACCCGCCGCGGCCAGCCCTGCCAGCAACCAGGGCGCCAGAAAACCCATTTACATCCTCCCCTGACGAATCGCCAGATACTCGCGGAGCGCGGCGTCCAGCGGGCGGTCCGTCGGCAGCAAGAAGTAGTCCAGGCCTGCGAATCGCGCCTTGGCCCCCAGACTCTCGATATGCGCGTTCATTCTGGTCCGGTACTCGGTGCCGGCGAACTCCGGGGACACCTCCAGGCGGTCGGCGGTCTCCATATCCACCAGGATCACTGGCTCCTCGAGGCGGGGTTGTATCTCCTCAGGGTCGAGCACATGAAACATGACCACTTCATTGCCTCGAAAACGCAGCGGCTCCACGGTCGTAACAACCCGCTCCGGATCCTCGAAGAAGTCCGAGATGACCACCACCATTCCGCGGCGTTTCAGAAACTGCTGGAAGTGCACAAACGGCTTGGCGAAATCGGTACGTGCCCGCGGCTCGGCATGGTTGATCGAGTGCAACAGCCGGGCAAGCTGCCCCTGCCGGGTGGAAGGCTTGATGTAGCTCCGGATATCGTCGTCGAAAACGATCAGGCCCGCCGCATCGCGTTGCTGTCCCGCCAGGTAGGCCAGGGATGCCGCCAGATATCGTGCGTAGTCGATCTTCTTCACCCGGTGCGACGCGTAGCCCATCGAGGCGCTCGCGTCCAGGAGGATGGTGAGGAGGGTGTTGGTTTCCCCTCGGTAGCGCTTCAGATAGCATCGCTCGGTCCGGGCATACACGTTCCAATCGACGTGCCGCAGGTCGTCTCCGACCGAGTAGGCCCGGTACTCGGCGAACTCCTGGCTGAAGCCGAAATCCGGCGAGCGGTGCAGCCCGGAAACGAAGCCGTCGACCACGGTCTTGGCCACCAGGTCCAGCCCGGAGATGCTGCCGAGAATCGCGGGGTCGAGGAAGCGCTGATCCATGCATCAATCCTTGGGCGCCGGCTTCCATTCGAGCAGCCGGCGCAGAATGTCGTCCGGCGTGAGCCGTTCGGATTCCGCCTGGAAGTTAAGGAGAATCCGGTGGCGCAGCACGGGAGTGATGAGCTTGGCAATATCCTGATACGTCACGTGGTAGCGGCGCTTGAGCAGCGCCCGCGCCTTGGCGGCGAGCACCAGGAACTGGGCCCCGCGCACGCTGGCGCCGAAATTGACGTACTTCTTCACGAAGTCCGGCGCAGTGGGATCGCTCTGGCGCGTCGCCCGGATGAGCTCGATGGCGTACCGGCTCACCGAATCGGCCACCGGCACCATCCGGACCAACTGCTGGAAGCCCAGGATCTCCTCCGCGTTGGTCACCGGGACGGCGTGCTCCACGCGCGTGGTGGTGGTGCGGGCGATCACGTCCAACTCCTCATCGAGCGACAGGTAGTCGAGCAGGGTGTTGAACAGGAAACGGTCCAATTGCGCCTCGGGCAGCGGATAGGTTCCCTCCAGTTCGATCGGGTTCTGCGTGGCCAGCACGAAGAAGGGCGAGGGCAGCTTGTAGTGCTTCCCCCGGACGGTGCACGAATGCTCCTGCATGGCCTCCAGCAGCGCGGACTGGGTCTTAGGCGGCGTCCGGTTGATCTCGTCGGCGAGCAGAATGTTGCCGAAAATCGGGCCGGGGACGAAGGTCCACGTACGTCGTCCGGTCGTCGGGTCCTCCTCGATGATGTCGGTGCCCGTCACGTCGGTCGGCATCAGGTCCGGCGTGAACTGAATACGGCGGAACTCCAGACCCAGGCTTTCGGCCATGGTACGGACGAGCAGGGTCTTGGCCGTGCCGGGCAGCCCGGTAATCAGACAATGACCGCCGACGAACAGCGCGATCATCACCTGCTCCAGCACCTCCTCCTGGCCGACGATCACCCGGCGCACCTGGTTCACGATCTCGGCATGAACCTCCTGAAAGCGGGTGATCCGGCCTTTCAGCTCAACGGAATCGATGGGGGTCTCGGCTATCGTCGACATGCGTGCGTTTAGTCCTTTCCTCTTTGGCTCAGCTCGAGCAACATTTCCTGGGCGGGCCGATAGCCCGGCGCGGCCTCGAGCGCCGAGATGACGTGCTCGAGAGCCTCCTCATCCCGATTGGCGGCCTTGTAAGCGCGGGCGAGATGAAACTGCGAGGTCGCCTGGTCCACCGGATTCATCGCCAGCACGACCGAGTATTCCCGGATGGCGGCGTCCGCCGCTCCAAGCTCCAGCCACAGGCCGCCCAGCCGCCGGTGCAGATCCTCGTCGTTGACCGGATAGATCCGGTTCACACGCTCCAAGGTCCCGGCGGCCGCCTTCTTCCGCCCCGCCTCCTCCTGCAATCCGGCCAGCTTCTTGAGCAGCTCCGGACTGCGGCCGCCGGCGCGCGCGTAACGTTCGAGCTCGGCCATCGCCCCTTTCCGGTCGCCCTGGGCCAGGTGCGCGGCCGCGATGAGCGCGTAGGCACTCTCCTCCTCCACGTACTCGGGATACACGTCCCGGATCGCCGGCCCTTGCTCGATCACACCGCGGTGGTCGCCCATCCGGGCGAGCGCCGCCAGAGCCTCCATGTCCTTCTTCCACCGGTCAAAACC
>CAYRPT010000153.1:0-7899 GCA_964425895.1 uncultured Solibacteraceae bacterium
CTCCTCGCGCGAGCAGCCGCCGGGCCACCCTCTCGCCCGTGTAGCCACAGCCGAGGATCACCACGCGCTCGATTCGCATGTCCGGAGCCTATAGCCTTCCAAGGACTCGACCGATAACTGAATAGGGAGCGACCCGGCCGTTTACGAGACCCTCGGCTACCCGATCCCTGACCCAGTTTAGCAATCGCCAGGTCGGGGCCACGGAGCTTGCGGACGGCTCGGCTCACGCCATGGAGAGATTCACGAGCCTTGCCTGGAACGCCCTGAAACAAGCCTCCCGCCGGCAGCGCCTGATCACGGCCAACCTGAGCGGCAACGCGTTCCTGCTGTTCGTGGTCTACTCCTGGACGACGCTGAACGACCTCTCGTGGAACAACTTGCTGAGGGCCTTGCCGGTACTGGCCGTGGTCGCATTCTTCGTGATCTGGCTGCAGGCGACGACCATGATGGCCTTTCACCCCGGCGGCGGAGACGTGCCGTTCGGTCCCGCGCTCAGAAGACTGCCCCGGTACCTCCCTTGGGCGGCCGCTCTGGGAGGTACTCTGCTGCTGTTCCGCTGGATGAGTGGAGTGCTCGGGCCTCTCGTCTGGGTGGTGGGTGTAGCCTCCCTCATGGCCGTGCTGCCCCTCGCGAGTCAGGCCGCCGGCGGGGGCTTCAGCCGCAAGCAGGCGACCGACATCATCTACGACGAGCGCTACTGGGCGGTGGGAACGGCCCTCCTGGTGGTCGGACTCTATCTGCCCGTCGCGGTCTTCCATTGGATTCCCTCAACCAAGAATTTCTTTGTGCAGATGCTGGTGGCCGGCATGCGCCTTGGTCTCGCCTATTTCCTGGCCGTTGGCGGGTGGGTGGCGCTCGCGGCGCTCATCGGCTGCCTCGGGGCTGAGGAGCCGGCGCCGCTCTCCGGAGCCGGCGGGGACCACGGAGGGGAAGACACACCGGTGGCGCCCTTTCACAACGTCACGCCGAACCGGCTCTTGAGCAGGAACGCGCCGCCCATGGAGAAGACCAGAAACCACACGAGCCAGTGGGTCTCCAGGCCGAAATAGCTGATTTCCCTCGAAGGGTATTCCACCTCAATCCGCTCAATGAGTGACGACTCCAGCCGCCGCTCCCATGGGACCACGAGCCACGACGTAAGCGATCGGCTCCTCCGGCCCCCAAGCAGCGGGAGCCCGCCTCCGGATCGCACCGCCAAAACGGCTTTTGCACCCCCCACCTCGAACCGCAGCTCGCCTCGCGCCGCCCGTTCCGCCCGGATGCGCCAGCTTATTTCGCGCTCCGTAACCGCATGGGCCGGAGGGGTTTCCACCCGGAAGCCGTCGGAGGCGGCCAGTGCAGCCGGGGGAGGGTCCAACGGCGCTCCAAGTCCCACGGTCACGATCGTGGAACGGCCCGGCTCGAGCGGCCGCCTCCCGTAAAAGCCGTCCAGCAAGATCAGCACCAGCAGCATCGGAACGGTGGCGATGGCTGCCGGCCGCACCATGAGTCCAAAGTAGCGGAGGTTCTCGGTCAGGAGCGCACGCTGGGCGCGCAGCACCACGCGCGGGTCGTCGGCGTAGAGCCGCATCTCGAGCAGCCGGGCCTGGAGGCGCTTCTTGGTGATGCGTATGGCTGCCTGATCGGAGGTGCGAGCGAAGATCCACAACAGGAGCACGCCGGCGGCCAAGCTGATGGCCAACAGGCTGAGAGAGGCGATCATGATATTTCGTATGCTCGGGGGCGGCGGCGGTCCCAGAGCAGGCGCGCCGCGCGGGTCAATCGATGTATCCGAGGCCTTTCAGCTTGTTGGCGATTTCCTCGTCGGACTCGGCGTCTTCGAGCTTGGCCAGTTCCTTCTCGAGGACATGCTCGACGAACTCCTGCGGACTGGAATATCCGGCCACTCCGGCGCACCGTTTGACTCGTTCCCAGAGGTCCTTGTTCAATTTCACGGTCGATTTGCTCAGCATCGTTTTCCTGGACCGAGCGGGCCGCCGGTCACGAGGCGGCGCCGGAGAACTGGAACACCGGGGTTCCCTCCATGTGAGGCGGCGCCGGAATCCCAAAGAGCGCCAGGGCGGTCGGCGCCATGTCCTCGATCCCTGGATCGCCCGCGTCTACTTTCCGGTTGCAGAATAGCACGCCGGGCACGAGTAACGGGTCGACGCTGTGGTCCCCGCTCCAGGCCTTATCGTTGTCCTCGATCACCCGTGCGCTGGTTTTGCCCTGGGCGGCATCCCAGGAGGTGCGGTAGCCGTCGTTGTAGCCGACGATGAGGTCCGGGGCTTCCTCGAGGTACGGCCCCTTATAGAGCTTGCCGGTAGCATAGACGGTCTGAATCGCCGCCTGGCCGTGTTCTTTGTCCCACAGGCCGCTCAGGCGGGCGATGAGTTCTTCCTTGAGGGTCTCGGCTTCGGCGCCGGGCGCCACAATCCCGCCCGCCTCCCGGCCTTTCAGGTTGAGATAGAGGCCGGCCAACCCCAGCGTGTAGGCCCTGGTGCGGCTCCAATCCACGTTCTTGAAGTAAGGACCCGCGGAATCAGCGCCCTCCCGGAGCGCCAGATACCCGTTCTCATGCAGCCAGGTATTGAGATTGACGCCGCGGCGGAACGAACCGAAGCCATGGTCCGACAATACGAAGAAGACGGTTTCTTGGTCCGCGTATTCGAGCGCGCGTCCGACCAGATCATCCATCCGCCGGTACATGAGCTCGATCGTATCCGCCAGGGGGCCCGTCGCGCGGCCTTCCAGATACCGGTAGAACATGTGCTGGATGCGGTCGCTCGCGTCGAAGACGCACGCGACCACGCCCTGCCGGAGCCTCTCGAGCGCGTTGAAGAACATCCTTTCGCGCTCCTCGTGAATAAGCCAAGCCTGATCCAGGAAGGCTTGCTCGCCGATGGCGCCCTCGTTCAGCGCCCACGTGTCCTCGGCCATGCCCACGGTCGCGAAGGCTCCCAACAGCTTGGCCAGGTACGCGGAGTAGTATCCCGGATGCGAGATGGGCAGCGCCGGGTTCTCCGGATCGATGTTGATGGGCGTGACGTAGAGGTTGACCTCGGGCTCGGTCGAGACCAGCAGGAACCGGCAGACGCCGCGCGCCGTGACGCCGGGCGCGGCGCGAAACGCCACCGGGATCCAGGGCGTGTATTCGCCCGCCCTTAACGGGCAGCGCTCCTCTCCGATTTCCAGCGTCGCGACGCCGGGCTCGCTGCCGGGCGCCAGCCGGAACGGAACGCTCAACTTGACTGCGCCGGGCAGGAGGGGATTCTCCGGACCCTCCAGGCTGCCCAGAACCCCCTGGCCGCACCGCCTCAGTGGAAATCTCGCGCCGCCTTCGCATTCGGACTCCTCCGGGCGGGTGGAAAAGAACGAGAAGCTTCCCTGCGTGCCCCGCAGGTCGGGTGTGCACATGGCCGACAGAAGCCGGCCGTTGAACTTCTCGGGAGGAAACGTGATCGGCACGCGAAGAACTGTGCAGTCCACTTCGTGCTCGCCCAGAATCTTCCAGAAAGGCACGCTCTTGCGGCGCAGATCCACCGTCGCCCGGCTGAGCGGAATCTGCCATCGCCCCACCCTCAACACCCGACGTGGCTTGTTCACCCGCGAGGAGGAGAGCTCGGGCAAATACGACTTCAAGTTGCGGTTGAGGAAATCGAAGATGTTGTGCCGCGCCGGATTCACGCCCGTCGCAAAGGTCGACCAGGCCACGGGCGAGAGCGACGGGAAGGTGGTCCGCAAGCGCCGGTAGGAGCCCTGTTCCTTCAGCCGCGCCAGGTTCGGCAGCTTGCCCTCGGCCATCAGCTTCTCGGTGAGGCGCGGATCGAATCCATCCAGGCCAAGAAAGATCAGCTTCTTGATCCGGGCGTTCCTCCAGCCCTTCCGGCGGCGCATTGTCCTCCAGGCCAGCCTGGCAGGCCACGTCAACAGTGTCCCCGCGCTCACCACCAGCGCCCAGAGAAGTGTCAGGAACGAACCAAGGAACGCAAAACCAGCTCCCGGACCGATATACGCCAGCTTCGAGCCACTCGCCGGCCCGTCATCCAACAGCGCCAGTAGGACGGCCGCCGCCAACAGCGCGAAGCCGCCTCGCCTGCTCACCTCAGCTTGCCCTCCACAAACGGCACTTCGAAGACCTTCTCGTGCATGATCGGACCGTGGCCGAAGTAGCCTTCTTCCCCGAACAGCTCTCCGTGATCGGCCGTGATCGTAATGTAGGTGTTTGGGGGAACAATGTCAAAGAGCTCCTCGACCACCTTATCAAGGTAGCGCACCGCCTCGATCTGCCGGCGCTTGAGTTTCCGCAGCTTGGCGTCGTCGAAGAACTTCTCCTTGCTGGTGATCAGCTTGCCGCCCACGATGTGATCGTCGAGGTGTTTGAAGACCCCGTGGACGCCGCTGATGCGGGGCCACTCGTCGGGGGGCTCGTCGGGGAGCGCGTAGGGATAGTGCGTTTCGCCGATATTCAGGATGTAGAAGGCCGGCTTGTCGGGTGAGAACTTAAGCTCCCGGACCATCGCCCGCATGTCATTATGCTTCTCCATCAGCTTGAAGGAGTCGAAGCCCTGGTTGATGACCGTCTTCGGATTCAACACGGGCAGTGAAACCATCGCGTGTGTCTCGTAGCCCATCTTTTCCTTGAGGAACGACGGCAGGTAGAGCTTGGGAACGAGGGACTTGAACTCGATGCCTTCGACGCCAAAGCGCTCGTTGTACTTGAAGAACTCCTTCTTGTAGTACTCCGAAGCGTAGACGTGCTTGGGGCTCTTGTGGGGCATCAGCCCCATCAGAAAGTTGTAGTGGGAAGGCGCCGTCCACGACGCGTAGGACCAGCGCTTCTCCACGGTTCCCAACTTGCGGATCGTGCGGGGCGCCGCCCGGATGAACGTGTCATACCGGCAGCTATCAAAGATGATCAGGATGTAATTGTTGGCCACTTTGGTTTCCAGCTTTGGCAGGATGCTTGCCGTGGGGCGGGCCTTCGTCCGGGGAAAGCCCGCGCGCCCGTTCACGCGGCGCGATGTTCACTTCGCCTGATTGTCCCTCCGCGGCCGATGTGGGACGCGGCTCGGCAGGCCAGCCTCCTCGTCTCTTTCTATTCTAATCGGTTGGGGTGTACTTGCGGATTACGGTCTCGTTGAGCGAGTACCCCAGACCGGGGCGTTCCGGTACTGTGAGATAGCCGTCTTCGACTTGCTCGGGAGGATCGACGATTTCCTCCCGCCAGGGCGCCTCACCGTGGGAGAACTCCAGGATCTGGAAGTTCGGCAGAGTGGCGCAGACGTGCGCGGCCGCCATGTTGCCCACCGGGCTGGCCGGTCCGTGGGGGGACGCAGGCAAGCCGGCGCCCTCGGCCAGCGCGGCGATCTTCTTGAGTTCCAGCAGTCCGCCGCAATACTTAATGTCCGGCATCACGATGTCCACCGCTCCGCCGGAAATGTAGCGATAGAACGCCTCGACGCCGAACAACGACTCCCCACCCGCGGTGGGCATCCGGGCGGCTTTGTTGATCGCGGCGAGGTTCTCGAGGGGCCGCGAGACCTCCTCCAGCCAGAACAGATTGTACGTTTCCAGGCGCCGGGCGAGATCGAGCCCGCGCTCCAGGTCGAAGTGGCTGTGCGCGTCCACCAGGAGATCCGCCTTCGGTCCGATTGCCCGACGCACCGCGGCGATGCAGTCGATGCCGCGTTGCGTGTCGGCGGCGAACGTATCAGCGGGTGCGTCCATCGGCGCCATGCCATCGAACGGGGCCATCTTGATCGCGTCGAAGCGGGCGCGGATGGCGCTCTCCGCCATGGCGGCGAACCCGGCCGGATCCCGCGCCTCGGTCGAACGGTTGATATTCGCGTAGTTGCGGATTCGGCGGCGGAGCGCGCCGCCAAAGAGCTGATGAACAGGGAGGCCGAGCGCCTGACCCTGAAGATCCCAAAGCGCCTGCTCAATGCCGCCAAGGGCTACGGCCGCGGGACGGCCGATCCGGCGCACTTCGGGGTGGACGGTCGCCCGGAGAGCCTCAATGTCGAAGATCGTTCTCCCTTCCAGGGCGGCCAGGAACTGCCGGCCCAGCGCCGCGGTCCGATGATCGTCGCGGCCGCCGTGGGAGGCGTCGCCGATCCCGGTGAGCCCTGCGTTGGTGCGAAGCCGGAAGAGCACCCAGTTCCCGCGCCGGTTCACCCGGACGCGCAGAACCTCAAGTCCGGTGACGCGGATCTTGGCGGACTCGCTGGCCCAGAGGTGTTGCCCGAAGACCGGCGCGGCTCCGGCGGCCATCAACAGAGAACGGCGCATCATGAGGAGGATTGTACTCGACCCGTGGGCGCGCCGCCGCGGAGCCGGTGCACTCGACCGTAAACGTCGCCGTGCGGCGCGAGGATTCCCCTGTCTGGCACCAGCCACCACCTCGACCTCCTCCAGCGAGCCACGGAACGCCTGATCGTGCGGATCGGCGGTTCGATGGCCGCGGCCGGACCGGCCCGGCAGATCCTCGACGATCGTGGCCGGCCCGACCGGGCATCGCTAATCTGAACATCTCCAAGCGCTTGGCTCCGAACCCTGTTGAAAACCGGGCGGACGTCCGATTGTCTCTCTGTAAGGGACTCGATCTACGTGGCGAGCAGCTCGCTAAGGTCCGTCCGGGCGGCGCTTGACGCCGGCAGGCCGCACCGGGCTATCCAGGCGGGACGAGATCCGTTCCACGGGCTGCTGCCAGATGAACCCGAGATGGACCTTCGGGCTTTTCGCCGGTCCCTGAACGAGCAGGGAGGACCTAGTGCCGTATACGCCGACATCCACCGATACAACCTCCGGGACGGCCGCCGCCGTGGGCGCTCCGGCTGGAGATCAGGCGATTGCCCGCGCCGTGACGCTGCACCTGGAAGGACGGCCGGAGGCCGCGCTGGAGGCTCTTGACCAGGCGATCGCCGACGGGAGCGAAGGGCCGGAGATTCACGCGGCGCGAGGCCATATTCTCTTCGAGCTGAAGCGATACGCCGACGCCGTCGAGAGCTACCGGACGCTGTTGAGCCGGAACGCGAGTCATGCCATCGGACGCCTCCATTTGGCGATGTGTCTACAGCACCTCGAGCAATGGGAGCAGGCGGCCGAGGCCTACCGGGAAGCGCTGGCCGCCGGTGAAGACCGGCCGGAGGCCCGGCTCGGATTCGGTGCGTGCCTGCTCCACCTGGGGCGCTTCGACGAAGCCCAGCGCGTCTTCCAGGAAGCAGTGGCGGCGCGCGGCGGCGACGAAATGGCGGTTTTCGGCAAAGCCGTCGCGCTCCACAAGCTGGAACGGCACCGCGAGGCGCGCGCCCTTTATGAGCAGGTACTCGCGGCCAATCCTTCCTCGATCAACTGCTTGCGAAACCTGGTGGCGCTGGCGGTGCAGACCCAGGATGACGACCTTGTCGAACGGTACGCCACCCGGCTTCTGGAGGCCGATCCCACGTCGGCGCCTGCGCTCTCCGCCCTCGCCGCCCGCTCCTTTCGCCGCGACGATTACCGCCAAGCGGCCGGTTACTGCCGGCGGATTCTCGAGCTGACTCCCGGCGATTTTGAAGCGGCGTTTAACCTCGGAGTGGCCTCGCAGCGACTCCAGGAATGGGCGGCTGCGGCAGCCGCCTACCGGCAGGCCATCGGTATCCGGCGCGAAGCCAAGTTCGCGTGGCAGAATCTCGGCGTGGTGTTGCTGGAATCCGGAGACCCGGCCGGCGCCCGGGAGGCCTTCGAGAAGGCGCTGGAGCTCGATCCTAATCTCGCCGACTCGGCCCGGCAGCTCGCCTGGCTTCTGGAGAAAGAGGGCCAGGGCGACATGGCCCATCAGGTCTACGACAAACTGCTCGAGGGCGGCGGCGATCACGATTTCGCGGCGTTTCGCATCGGTGTCTTGCGGCTGGAGAAGGGAGATTACGCTGGTAGCCT
>CAYRPT010000154.1:0-7892 GCA_964425895.1 uncultured Solibacteraceae bacterium
GTCTCGGACCAATACTGCTGGAAGAGGCCGCTCCATTCGATGACCATGGCCACCGTCATCGGCGCCTCGCCCATTTCAAAGCTGGCGATCTTCTGCGGAACCTTGTCCTCCAGGATCCGGAAGTTGCCCGCGGGGATGTTCGGGATAAAGCGGCCCTGGTTGTCCAGCACCGCCACATCCACGGTGACGGTGGTGACATCGGAACGGAATGTCGGAACGTCGACCGGCAGATCGGGCTGCTCGCGCTTGCGTTTATTGATCTCCGATTCGAGCGGCGGCAGGTCGGGAGCCGGCGCTGTATCCGATCCACGCCGCGGGCGGGCGATCGTCTCGGTCGTCGATGTCTTTGGTCCGGCCTGGCCGGAGGCAAGGTCGGCGAAGACCAGCGCTCCCGCCAACCCCACCAGAAGGACGCGCTTCAGTGCAGCCATAGCTACTCCCCGTAACCCAATTCTAATAGACGAAGTGGTCGCCCGCCCCGTTTCCAGGCGAAGCGCCGGCTTCCGCGATAATCAATGCACCCAACGATCCCGGTCGTCATTCCGATTCCGCCTCCGCATGTAGACCTCGAACCGCCGGCGCGCCCGCTTCAGTTTCCACTCGCTGTAGTGATGCCGAAGCTCGCCCAGAAGATCCTTGCGGGTGAAGCCGGAGCGCAAGTAGAGGAAACCGATGAGCATGCCTCCCAAGTGGGCGACATGGCTGACGCCGCTTCCCGGAGATTTCACCAGGTACAAGAAGTTGATGACACCCAGGCCCAAGACAAACCACTTCGCCTTGACCGGGAAAAGAAACCAGACCCAAATCAGGTTGTCGGGAAACAGTAGACCGTAGGCCAGAAGGATGCCGAAGATCGCCCCGGAGGCGCCAATGGTCGGAGTGTTCGGGGCGCCCGCCACCAGGTCGGCGAGCACAACGCAGACGCCAGCCCCCACACCGCACAAGAAATAGTATTGCAGGAATCGCCGCGTGCCCCAGGTTCGCTCCAGTTCGGCGCCGAACATCCACAGCCCGATCATATTGAAGAAGATGTGGCCTAGCCCCGCGTGCAGGAACATGTACGTGGCCAACTGCCACACCGCCACGTAGCTGACCACCATACGCGGGTACAGCTTCAGGTAGTTGAGCGGAGCGCCAAGCCAAGTATCAAAGGCCAGAAAATAGATGACGAAGGCGATCGCGTTGACGATCAGCAGCCACTTGACGCCGGGCGGGAACATCCCCGAATAGGAGATGCCGGTGGTCCGGTATCGAACGTTATATCTCATGAAACGAGGAGCCGACCCTTCCGGCGGACCAGCCGCTGGTCCCGCCCGGCAACTCCGCGGCGAGGGAGAACGCCGGTGTCCAGCCTCTGCCTTCCTGACAGCCAGAATAGCAGACCGTCTTAAAGCCACGCCTACCGAGGCTCGCACTCCCGCCTGACACAAGGTTTGCTGGTTACCTCGTTCGCCGGCCGCCGGCGGCCGGCGGCCGGGGGCGCAAGGGGGCGCCGGCGCGCAGGTTTTCTCGTGCGGAGGTCAGCGGACAGTGATAAAGTAAAGATGTGCCGCGTCGAAAGCGGCGCCTCTGGAGTGTTACTTGCGCCTGCGTGTGTTTGACCTGTCCGGCCTTGCTTAGCTCGCCAGTGAAATTGACTGCCAGAGGCAGTCCCTTGTAGGAGACCTTTGAATGACGACGAATATCTATGTTGGGAATTTGTCCTTCCAGACAACTGAGGGCGAGCTCGAGACCGTGTTTGCTCAGTACGGAACGGTGGAGCGGGTGTCGGTGATCCGTGATCGCGACACCGGCCAGTCCCGCGGCTTTGCCTTTGTCGAGATGGCCGACGGCGGCGAGGCCGCCATCAACAGCCTCAACGGCACCGAGCTGAACGGCCGGTCGCTAACCGTGAACGAGGCCCGTCCGCGTGAAGAGCGGGGCGGCTTCGGTGGCGGCGGCGGCGGTCGCGGCGCCGGCCGCAGCAGCGGCGGCGGCGGAGGCTTTGGCGGAGGCCGCGGCAAACGGCGCGAGCCCCGCTGGTAGCATCCGGGCCTTTCCAAGTTTCCGTCGGGCCGCGGCCGGCCGCGAGTAAACATCCGGTCGTGGCCCGATCACCGCACCGGGATCCGAGAGACGAGGCGCGGCCCTCGGCCGCTCGGAGTTCCGGGAAGTAGCAATCTGCCCTCCTGGCAGTCAATCCGCCCGGCTTTCGCTTACGCGGCGGATCATCGCTCCCAGACCGGCCAGTTTCTTCTCGATCCCTTCGTAGCCCCGCTCGATGTGGTAGACGCGGTCGACGACGGTTTCTCCCCGCGCCACCAGGGCTGCCAGCGCCAGCGACGCGCTTGCCCGAAGGTCGGACGCCAGCACGCCGGCGCCGGTGAGCTGCACCGGACCGGCAACGATCGCCTGGCGCCCCTCAATTCGGATATTCGCTCCCATGCGGCTCAGCTCCAGGGCGTGCATGAACCTGTTCTCGAAGATCGTCTCCATGATCAGCGAGATCCCGTCCGCCTGGGTCATCAGCGCCATGTACTGCGCCTGAAGATCGGTGGCGAAGCCTGGGTATTCTTCGGTGGTGACATCGACTGACCGCAGTTTCCCCCACGGTCGGACCCGCAGAGCATCGGGCCGCACCTCGTCCACTTCGATACCCGCCTGCCGGAGCTTCGCGGTGAGTGCCGCCACGTGCTCCGGAACGCATCCGGCCACCAGGACGGAACCGCGGGTGATCGCGCCCGCAATCAGGAACGTGCCGGCTTCGATCCGGTCAGGGATGATCTCATGGGTTGCACCATGCAGCTTTTCCACCCCCTGAATCCGTATCGTCGAAGTACCGGCGCCCTCGATGTGCGCACCCATCCGGACCAGCAGATCCGCGAGGTCAGCCACTTCGGGTTCGCGGGCGGCGTTCTTGATGACTGTTTCGCCTCGGGCCAGCGCCGCGGCCATCAGGAGATCCTCGGTGCCCGTGACGGTGATGCGGTCGAAGTGAATCACTGAGCCCCTCAGCCCTTCCGGGGCACTCGCCTCGATATATCCGTGCTGCTGGCAGATGCGGGCGCCAAGCTGTTCGAGTCCGCTCATGTGCAGGTTGATGGGACGGGCGCCGATCGCACAGCCCCCCGGCAACGACACCCGGGCGCGTCCGGCGCGCGCGACCAGCGGACCGAGCACCAGGCTGGAAGCTCGCATCGTCTTGACGATCTCGTACGGGGCTTCCGGACTTTCGATCTCCGTGGCCCTCACCTCGACCACGCCGGCGTCATCCACCTCGACTCGCGCCCCGATGTGCCGGAGCAGGTGCTGCATCGTCTGGACGTCGCGCACGCGCGGGATACGGCGCAACCGGACAGTCTCGCCCGTGAGCAGGCACGCCGCCAGGGCGGGCAGCGCCGAGTTCTTGGCGCCGCTGACCGCCACTTCGCCTTCGAGCGGCCGCCCGCCCGTGATCACAAACTGGTCCATTCTCCTATCGCCTCCGAGAGGCGCCCGTGGGCGGCCTCGAGCAACCCGACGGCCTCGGTCTTGCTGACGCGGAAGCGGGCCATCAGGATGGCCACCTTCACGTCGCCGCCGGTTTCATCGAGCAGCCGCGCCGCCTCCTCCCGCGTCACTCCGGCCGCCAGCGAAATGATGCCGCGGGCACGCTCGGCCAGCTTGCTGTTCACCGGGCGGACGTTGACCATGAGATTGCCGAAGACATGGCCGAGGCGGATCATCGCCGCCGTGCTCATCATGTTGAGGACCAGCTTCGTGGCGGTCCCCGCTTTCAGACGCGTCGAGCCGGTAATGACCTCCGGCCCGGTCACGGGCGTGATGGCGATGTCCGCCCGCCGCGCCAGCTCCGAGTCCGGATTCGAGCTGATTCCAATCGTCAGAGCGCCCATTCCGCTGGTGGCGATTCCCACCAGTACATCGCCCCCCCGGAACCCACGTTTCACGAGATCCGACGCGCCCATCGCCGCATCGTCTTCGCTCGCCTCGGTAGCGCGCACCAGCGCCGCGTCACCACCCGCAATGATCCCCTGGACAAGCTCGGATGAGACCCGGAACGTCGGAGGACATTCGGCGGCGTCGAGCACTCCGAGACGTCCGCTGGTGCCGGCCCCGATATAAAAGAGATGGCCGCCGGCCGAAAGGCGCTCCACGATGCCGTCCACGGCCCGGGCGATCTGGGGGATTTCGGCCGCCACCGCGGCCGGCACCGTTTGGTCCTCCGCGTTGATAATGCGCAGGATCTCCTCGGCGCTCCGTGCGTCGATGCCCTCGGATTTCGGGTTGCGCTGCTCGGTAATCAGTTCGTCCAGCATACGATTGCCCGGACCGAGGGCCCGCCGCCAGCGCCGCTGACAGCGGGGCACGCGGTTTCGACGCGTTTCCCCGGGCCTCTTCAGCAGCCCGTTACGCCACGCCGGCTTTCCGCATGACGTCGAGCGTGTAGCTGAGTCCGAGCCGCGCCCCGTCCTCCGGGCGCATGGTATTCAAGCCCCGGCCGAAAACCTCCGGGCTGACGCCGTCCTCGTAACCCACCTGGAGCAGCGCGCCGAAGAAGTCCTCCCAGTCGATAGCTCCTTCGCCCGGCATCAGGCGTTCGGAATCCTGGATCTGCTCGGGCGGCACCCCGGCCGGCGCGTCGGCTACCTGGACGTGCACGATACCGGACTTGCCGGCCTGAAGGATGTCGTCGACGCTGCCGCCCGCGTGGCGCCAGTGCCAGCTATCGAGCAGCACACCCACATTCGGGCCGCAATCAAGCGCGAATTCCATCATCTCATCCATCCGATAGATGAACTCGTGCGGGAACCGCTTGCGGATGTGCAGTGGACCCAGGAACTCGAGGCCGAGCCGGAGACCGTGCTTCGCGATCACCTCGGCGCACCCGCCGAAGCGATCCCGCAAGATCCGGCGCTGCTCGGCTTTCGGCAGCTCGCTCGACGACATGACCCACGTCGACATACGGGGGCAACCGAGGGCCGCGGCAAAGCGGGCCGCGTCCGGCAACTGACGGAGACCTTCCTGAAAGACCGCCTCATCCTTACGGAAATCGACCGGCAGGCCGACCACCGCCGGCTTGAGCTTCAGATCGTAGAGCATGGACCGCGCCGCGTCGAGACCCTGCTTCATCGCCCCGTCGAGGCTGACGTCCACGCCGGGGAAGCCTACACGGGCCGCAAGCTCCGCGAATTCCTGCCAGCCGAGTTTCCCGCCGCGAACCAGCGTTCCATTGAGTGACACGTACATGCCCATCGGATGTTCCTGTTAAAGCCGCCTACCATCTTAGCGGCTTCGGGGGGACCGGAGCGGACTGGTCTATTCGCCGGCCGGAGGCGAAAGCGCCGGCGAAACGGCGCCTCCAACCTCACTGAAACAGCGGCCCACGGAGATGGAAGGGCTCGCGGGCGCCGGTACTCGGCACCCGGCCGTCAGATTTCCGCCAAAGCGGCTACCAATGCGCCCTTGGCCGTCGATTCGAGCGGAGTCTGCGACATTCGCACCTCCGACACCTGGATCGGCAGGTGCTCTTTCCGGAGGGCCTTCTCAAACCGCTCGGTGAAGCCGGCCGGCATCACGGTTCCGCCGCTTAGAACGAGGGGCAAGGGCCGGTTGAACTTCGGCAAGCTGCCGGCCGTAGTGAATGCCTTCCGCATTCCCTCCATGACGGACTTGATCATGTCGTCGTAGTAGACCGTTATCGCCTGGTGGACGCTGTTCGGGACGCTGCCGTTGAAGTGAAAGGCCGACTCTTTCTCGAGGCGCACCCGTGTGGGAATCTCTCCGGTCACCGCCGCCGCATTCCGGTCGATGTAGTCGCCCGCCTTCGGAACGCAGAAATTGAGCACGGGCACCGAGAGATACGTTACGCAGACGTTGCACAGTCCTCCGCCGCAGCTCACTCCGATACCTGAGAAGTTAGCGTCCTCCAGCTCACCATAGACGACCGCCAGCCCTTCGTTGATGCCATGGACGTCGAAGCCCTTGGCCGTGAGCAGGTCGCGGATCGCGGCCTCATGATAGGTCACGTTCGCTTCCCCGTCAATCGGCGGCGCCGGCACGCTGAAAAACAGCGGTCTCCCCGCGCCGTCCTCTTCCCCCACCATCGACTCAACCAGCGCACGGATCACCTCGGTGCTCTCCGGCTCACCCGGGTTGAGGATTCCGCCCGTCATTGGCCGCCGCAGTTCGAGCCCGAGCAACTCGGCGAACCGCACGGACTCGTTGCCGTGAACCACCAGATCCCCGTTCTTGCGCGTGAAAGGGATCCCCTCCTTCTGGAGCGTCTTCTCGGTCATACGCGAGAAGGGCACATTGACAAATGCGTTCAACTGGCTCGCGAAGCCGTAGCCGTCGTTGGTTTTTCTGGCGATGACAATCCGGCTGGTGCCGATATCCAGGCCCACCGCCGGGCTTTTGCTTTTCCCGTTTGCACTCATGATTCAGACTCCTCTGACGAAACCGTCTCTTCAATCACCTTCAGGATTTCCCGGTACCTGCTCTTGCGAGCCTTCCGGTAAGCCGCCACCGGCAGACCGTGCCGATGGGCCTCCTGCCGCAGAACGTCCTCTCCGAACGCCAATCCGCGCCACAGGTCCGCTCCCGTGGCGTCCAGATACTCAAGGCCATAATCGAAGCCAAAGATCGCCACCGCGGCCAGAGGCCGGCGGTAGTTGTCGCCGAGGCCGATTTCCGCGAACGGAAATCCGGCCGCCCAGTCCGTGTGGTTTCCCACCAGGAGGGCGCGGGGAAACACGGAGACCTGGGCGTGGGTGACGCAATTCTCCAGGGCAATGCCGTAGCGGCTCCGCAGCATCTCCGTCAGCACTTTGGCGGCGTGGATCTGCGCCCGGTTGATGGCCGCCCCGGCGGAGCTCTGCCTGGTTTCCGTTTCAAACGACACGCCCACAAAGCTCGGATTCAGGTTGACATACGCATACCGGTCGTCCGCCCATACCGAGTAGCCCGCGTGGTTCGCCGTGTCGCTCTCTCGCACCACCCGGTGCACGCGGCCGAAACGATCGATCACGAAGTGATAGGCCCGCTTCCGCTGCACGAATTCCAGCAGCCACGTGTTGAGGTTCTTCAGCCGCCGGTTGTGTTCCGGGTCAAACGGCGCCTGCTGGCTCTCGGTGGTGTGATAAACGATCCCGACCGGACCCGACCGCCACTCCACCAGCTCCAGCGTGTCGCGCCGGTAGACCGGGTAGTCCCGCCGGAGATTGGCCACCGCGAACCGATTCTCGATCCGCAGTCCGTTGCTGTAGACCTCGTGGCTCCCACTCTCCTCCACCAGCCAGACACTCGGAGCCGCCCGGGGCCGGCTCAGATCGACCGCCTGCCGCGGCGGGTCCACGGGACCCGCGTTGAACACGGCGTTCGAGACGGTGGGGAGAGGCAACAGCAGGAGCGAGACGAGCGCGATCGCCTTGCCATGCCAGGGCCGCAGCCGCCGGCCCGCCGAGCGCCGAGGACGAATCCCCCCTCCCATCGCCCCCTGGAGATATCTCAGCTTGGCCGCCGGATCGGCAATCGCCCGCGCGCGTGGCTCCACGATCCACCGATCGTAGAATCTGCCGCCGGCGATGCGCACCACCTCGTGCATAAGCCGTCTCCCGGTCATGATCGGCGGAAGTGGGGAAAAACCTTATACCGGGCGAGAATCTTAGTACAAAGGTTCGGGATTTCCCTTAAGTCCTTGAGAAGAAAGACCGTAAGGGCTAGAAAACGCGGGATGGTTGAGTCACCGGCCGCCAGCCAGTCGTCTTCGCCAGCACCAGGTTCCCGCGAGCAGACCGTAGACCGGCAAGTAGATCCACCACCGCCAGGGCGTCGAGCCCTCCCACTCAGCAAGTAGCGCCCAGGCGATCACCACGCGGTAGGCAAGGGGCATCAGGGCTGTCCAGAGAAAGAGT
>CAYRPT010000155.1:0-7891 GCA_964425895.1 uncultured Solibacteraceae bacterium
CGCACACCGCTGTTGTTGTCGAAACCGACACCGCGGGGGGAGACGACGCCGTCTTCCCAGGCGGCGGCGGCGACGCCGCCGATGGGGAAGCCGTAGCCCTGGTGAATGTCCGGCATGGCGAGGCTTGGACCGACGATACCGGGAAGGTGGGCGACGTTGATCGCCTGGGTAAGGGACAGATCATTCCGGATTTGGCCGAGCAGCCGCTCGCTCGCGTAGACGACGACATCGGCGCGCATCCCACCCTGGCGCCGGATCCGGTGCCTGAGCCCGTCGTGTGTTTCCAGAGTAACCTGCATGATGGCCGAGCCGGCCGCCGGCGCGGGTCTCAGATGTCAAGGTACACTTCCGCGACCCAGCGTCCCTCTTCCGGCCGCACCGAGAGCCGGTGGTAGGTTACGCCTTTCACCACGATGCGCGGGGGGTGGCGGGTGGCGTCCCGGGGCTCGCCCCAGGCGCGGCCCGCGATTTCATCCGGTCCGATCCGCTCAACGTCGAAGCGCCGGAAAACGATCCACTCCCCATCAAGATAGTAAAGCACCTCGCTGAGCCAGGCCACGAGCAGCGACTCCCAGCCGTCACCGGAGGCGGCGATCGGATAGACGTGACGCTCTTCCGCCGCATCGGGATCGCAGGCAATGGATTCGAGCGCCAGCGCGGCGTTTTCGAACAGCCTGGCGGGGGTCTCGCCCCAGGCGCGAAACCCGATATCCGCGGTGTGCTCGAGAATCTGGAAGGAAGTCATCGCCCCCCGGCGTCAGAGGCGCCGTCCTCAGCGGCGTCCGATCCCACGGCTGGTTCGGGTCATGGGCGTCACTTGGCCAGCTCGCTCTGAACTCGCGCCGCCCGCGCGTCCAGCGTACGGAGCTGGCGCAGATCTTCGTCGGCGAGGGAGAGAGCGTTCTGGATGCGGGAAAGGTCGAGCGTGCTCTCGGCCCCGCCCCGGTCAAAACTACTAAGCTGGAGAGCCAGATTCCGGTACTCGTCGGAGACGTCGCGGCTGCGGCGAAGGATTTCGCCGAGAAGATCCTCCCGGCGCTTGTAGAGGCCCTCCAACTCCTGGGTGAGGCGCTCCCTGCGGCGCTTGGACTGTAGCAGTTCCTCGTTCTGGTCGGTGAGCGAGCGGTTGCGGGCCTCGAGCTTGACGAGGCGGTCGGTGTTTCCCTTGAGTTCGGCCCGCATGGCCTCAACAACCCGGCTGGATCGGGCGAGCTGCTCTTTGAGGTCGGCCTCGGCCTCCCGCAGGACCTTGTTCTCCTCCCCGGCGTGGGCGACCGCCGCCTCGAGGTCGGCGATGCGGCCTCGGGCGTCGGCCAGGGCGGTATTGGATTCCTCCAGCTTCTGCTGGAGCTCCGCCACACGGCGCACGTCTTCAAGACGTCTGGCGGTTTCAGCGCGGGCGGCGGCGCGGGCGAGCTCAACCTCGTCACCGGCAGCGGCGGGCGCCGGAGACGAACCGGCGAGTGTCCGGCTCAATTCCTGCGTCAGGCTCTCCACCTGGGCGGCCAGCCGTTCGCCCTCCCGCTCCAAACGCTCGATGGTTTCGGTTTGCGCCGTAAGACGGTGCACCACCGGCAGGAGCCACAGGCCGGCAAAAAGGCCGATTCCGGCGGCAAGCAGCATCAGCCAGATGAGCGATGCGCGCCGGCCCGTCATGGGAGGTTCCTATCACCCGGCCACCGTCGGCCCGGTCGAACACGTATCTCTTGATTCATTTTCTTCGAAGCAGTACGCGGCTGCGGTATCGGAGTACAGCGCCGGGAGATTCGAGCGCGATCTCGGCGCTCTCGCCCGACGATTGGCTAATCTGAAGATCCACACCGTAATGCCCGGAGATCCTCCGGAGCATGTCGCTGATGGCGGGGGCGATCTCACCGTTGGAGCGGCAGATTACGGCATCCCCGCCGGTGGCCGCAGTCAGTTGCATGAGGCCGTTCTGGTAGGCTTCGTTGAGCTGGTCGGGAGACCGTTCCAGGTGGACCACGAACACCGGGGTAAGACCGGCGCCCAGCTTGGCGGCGAGCTTGGTGATCCTCTCCCGGACCAGTCCCTCGGGAAACCGGCGGCTGAGATCACGGTCGTCGCTGTAGTTGATGACGGGGTTGGTGAAGTCCTCCCGGTAGCGGCGAATGTCGGAGTCGGTGACGTAAAGGACCGCGAGGCGCACGGGGATCTTGGCGAGGATGTTATCACCCAGTTCGGCGGCCGTCTCAATGGTCTCGAGCAGGCCGGGCGTTCCGGTAATGGGAAAGCTCGCGATGGTGCTGATGACCGCGTCGTGGTCGGTGGTGGGGTCGAGCAGTACGCGAAGGCCGTCCTGGGCCCGGAGGACGCCGGCCCATACGTTCGGCGGGAGGGTGCCGATCGATTCGGAGAGGGCGGCGCGAGCGAGCTCGATCTCGTTGACGCCGCCGACCATGTCGAGCACAATCAGCAGGAGCAGGTCGTCGCCGGGCCCCTTGACGTGGAGGACCTCGGCGGGCTGGCCGTTGGCCTTGGCGATGATAGCCTCGCGGGTGAGCGGCTCCGCCGAGTTCGTCCATACCGGAATGCGAACACGGCCGAGCTCAACCCGAGGCGGATCTCCCGCCAGCAGGCCCGCGAAGATCAGGAATGCGGCCAGTATCCGCACGTCAAAAAGTCAGCCTCAATCCGAGCTGGATCACCCGTCCGCCACGGGAACCGATGATTCTTCCGGCGTTCAGATTCGGCGCGTCGGCGGTGCCGATGACGGCGTCGGGGCGATTCCAGTTGGCGTGGTTCAGGAAGTTAAGCGCCGTTCCCAGGAGTTCGATGGCGCGGTCCGAGGCGAGCGAGACCCGCTTGGTGACCGCCAGGTCGTGATTCTGACGGATGGGGTTGCGCAGGGTCGGATGGGCCCGCGACACCTCGCCGATGCTGAAGTCCGGGGGATTAATAAAAGCGCCGGGGTTGAACCAGCGTTCCGGACCCGGCCGGCTCACCTCCGGGTCGACGCCGGGAACCGCGTTCACGTACAGTGTGTCGACGACGCGCCCGGTGTTGTTGAACTGGGCGCGAAGCCGGATCGGGTCGCCGGAGGAGTACGTGGTGACTCCACTGATCGACCAGCCGCCCACCACATAACGTTGCCATCGCCCGGCATTGAAGTAGCGTTTGCTCGGTCCGAACGGCAATTCGTACATGTACGTGAGCGAGAGCGTGTGGGGGTCGGCGAACGGGTTCATGGACCACTCCTTCTCCCGATGGTAGTAGTCCTGGAGGCCGTCGCCCGAATAATCGTCCATCTGCTTCGAGAATCCGTAGGCCATGCGCAGCGAGAGGCCCTGTGACGTTCTCTTCTCGAGCTGCAAATAGCCCTCGGTCCGTTGATACCGTCCGGCGAGGAACTGCGAGTAAAGACTGAACCGCCGGTATTGAGGAAAAGGCCTCAGGGAACGGTTGAACTCCTCGTCGTTCAACTGATCGCGGAAGGCCAGATCGTCGAGCGGGATGGCGTTCGGGTTCGCGCCCGAATCGTCAACCTGCATATCGCGGCCGGTTGTGTGCTGGGCGCCGACGTTGAGGATAAGAGCGCCCGGCAGTTGACGTTCCATCGACACGCGGACGTAATCGAAGCGGGGCAGACGGTCCGAGGGGTCGACCAAGTCGGCGACGGTATCGTTGGCGGCTTCGGGGCGGAGATCGGGAAGGGGCGCCGGGAGCGCGGGAAGGCCGTCGCGGAGGATGGCCGCGGACTCGAGCTGCTCGTTTGCGGAGATCAGGGTGGGGGTACCGTTGAATCCCTGGGTGCCCCACTGGCCGGAATAGAGCGGCAGGGAGGTGTAATAGCGGCGAACCGTGGCCCGCACGACGGTGTTGCGTCTGCCGAAGGGGCTCCAGGAGACCGAAAGCCAGGGCTCCACGTTGTACCGGTTCGGCTGGAAGACCCGGCCCACGCCGTCGCGGCCGGCGAAGATCAGCGCCCCGGGAAGCCCGTTGGCCGGGTTGACGGCTTCCAGGTCGACGGTCGAAGAACGGTCGTGCTTCTCGACCCTCGGCAGGTCGAAATCCCAACCGAGGCCGAAGGTGAGATTCAACCCCGTGCGAATCTCCCATTCGTCGCGGAAATCGAAGCCCCCGCGGCTGGAACGGAAGTAGGATGGGTGATCGACGATAGAAGCTTCGGCAAAGCGGCTAAGGCCAAGAAGGAAGCTGGCAAAAGGGTGACCCGTGTTCACGATGCCCGGAAGGCTGGTGAGACCCTCGCTGAAGTCGAAACGCCCCGATGGATACTGCGGCCAGAAGGAATTGGCTTGCGACTGCTCCCACTCGAAACCGAAGCGCAGGCTGTGCTTGCCGAACCGCGCGCTGAGGCCGTCGGAGACCTGGAACGCCGTGCGGGCCGTGCGCGACACCGGGTAGGAGCGTCCCATCGAGAGGTAAGGCGGGAACCGAAGATAGGGGAACGCATCCTGATCTTCCCCCTCCTGGCCGTCGGACAAGTTCTCGGAGCGGCTGATCCATCCGCTGACACGGAAGGTGTTGACGCTGGTCGGCGAGACGGTGTAGGTGTGTTCGGCGTCGAGGCTTCGGCTGCGGAATTCGCGGTCCGGGCGCCCGGGGTTGGCGGCGTTGTCGTAGAACTTGGCGGGGCCGTCGAAGCCGTTCGACCAGGAGAACGATACGGCCAGCCGGTGGCGCTCGCCCACCGCGTGATCCAGCTTGCCGCGCATGCCGTCGGCCTTGTTCACCTCGGGAAAATAGCTCGTGTAGTTGTTTTGGAAGAACGGACCGATGCTCACGTTCGGATCCGGCAGGTACCCGGCAGCCTCACGCGCCGCCGGATCGAGCCGGTCCTGCGGGATCACGTTACCCGGGAACGGATCCCGGACATATTCGAGATTCTCTACGGAGACAGGCAGCGAGGGATTGAAGCCGGGATTCGGCCGCGTGCCGGCGGGATCAAAGACCGGCAGGGGTTCGCCCGCCTTGTCGACGGTCTGCGAGAAATCTCCAGCTCGCTCGGGGACGATGGGGATGGTCTCCAGGTAGGAGCGGCCGATCGTCTCCCGCATCCCTTCATAGGAGAGCGAGAAGAAGGTCTTCTTACCCCCGTCGAAGACGCCCGGGATGAACACCGGCCCCGAGACGTTGAACCCGTATTGGTTCCGGCGAAGGATACCCTGGGTCCCGCCCGTTTGGGTAACCTCATGCGGAACCGCATCGAAGGTATCGTTCCGCAGGTTCCAGAACAGCCGGCCGTGCCAGTCGCGCCACGGCACTTTCGGCCGCGCCGCCCGGCGGGGGCTGTCAGCCCGGAGACCGAGGTTGCGGGTCTGGATCCGGAATTCCTCTACGGCGCGCTCGATTTCCGAAGCGGGTTGCTGCTGGGAAGCGATTCCCGGTGCGCCAAGAAACACCACGAGCGCGAGCCGGCTGGCACACCTCATGGCTTCAGTGTAACCTGATCGTTGAGCTCTACCATGAGGCTTCGGGATATCGCTGACAAACTCCACTGTAGATTAATCGGCGACGGAGAGATCGAGATTACAGGCGTGGCCGGACTTGAACACGCGGGGCCGAGCGAGTTGACCTTCCTCTCCAATCCGCGCTACGCCGCCAAGGTCAAGACATCGCGGGCGGCGGCAATTCTCCTGGCAGAGCCGATCGACGGCCTGGCGATGCCGTGCCTGGTATCGGAAAACCCTTATCTGGATTTCGCCCGGGCCCTGGAGATGTTCTATCAGCCGCCGCGGCCCGCCCCGGGAGTCCATCCTACGGCGGTGGTTTCCGCCTCCGCGCAGATCGGGGAAAACGCTTCGATCGGGGCCTATTGCGTGGTCGGCGACGGGGTCCGTCTGGGGCGCAACGCGGTGCTCCACCCGCACGTGGTGATCTACGAAGGCGCGCGGATCGGGGACGATTTCCTCGCCCACGCGAACGTGGTGGTGCGGGAGTCCTGCCGCGTCGGTGACCGGGTGATTCTTCAGAACGGAGCGGTGATCGGGGGCGACGGATTTGGATTCGCGAAGCGGAAGGACGGGTCGCACTACAAGATTGTGCAAAGCGGCGCCACCGTGATTGAAGACGATGTGGAGGTTCAGTGTCTCGCCGCGGTGGACCGGGCGACAGTGGGTGAAACGCGGGTCAAACGGGGCGCCAAGATTGACAACTTGACGCAGATCGGCCACGCGAGCGTCGTCGGGGAGGACAATATTCTGTGCGCGCAGGTGGGACTGGCGGGTAGCACGATTCTCGAGAAGGACGTTTTGCTGGCCGGACAGGTGGGAGTGGCCGGCCACCTGACCATCGGCGAGGGAGTGGTCGCCACCGCGCAGTCGGGCATCCCCAACAGCGTCTCCAAGGGGGTGATGATCTCCGGATACCCGGCGATTGAATCGGTGGAGTGGCGCCGGGCGGTGGCGGCTTTTCCGCGGCTGCCGGAGCTGCTGAAGAGAATGAGACAATTGGAACGTCGCGTCGAGGAGCTGGAAGCATCCCGGGGAGGCGCCGAAGAAACCGATGAACTCAAAGAGCAGTAATACCTGTCCGCCCCTGGCGTACAAGAACTTGGATTTTCTCGAGAGCCGCGACGGCCGGGCCGTGCGCATTCTGTCGGAGTTTCTTTATCCGTTGGCGCAGTTCCGCAAGGAGAAGATTCACGATACCGTGGTGTTCTTCGGTTCGGCGCGGATTCGCGAGGAGGGCCCGCTGGCGCGCTACTATCACGAGGCGCGGGACCTCGCGCGGCGGCTCTCAGCATGGTCCGAGAGCTTGCGGAACTCCAACCGCCGGTTTGTGATCTGCACCGGCGGGGGGCCGGGCATCATGGAGGCGGCCAATCGAGGGGCGCAGGACGCCGGCGTGCGGACGATCGGTCTCAACATCGGACTGCCGTTCGAGCAGGAGCCCAACCCGTATATCTCGCCGGAGCTCTGCCTGGAGTTCCGTTACTTCTTCATGCGCAAATTCTGGTTCGCTTATCCGGCCAAAGCCCTGGTGGTCTTCCCCGGGGGATTTGGGACCCTGGACGAGTTATTCGAGCTGCTGACACTGGTACAAACGCGGAAACTCGCCAAGAAGGTGGTCATCGTGCTGTATGGCCGGGAATACTGGAACGAAGTCATCAACTTCGAAGCGCTGATCCGGCACGGGACGATCGACCGGGAGGACCTCGAATTGTTCCAGTGGGCGGACGATCCGGAGAGTGCGTTCCACATACTCCAGACGGGCCTGACGCGATACTACCTGGAGGTGGAAGGCGCTCCGGGAGGGCCTGAGGAGGAGACCCCGGCGATCGCCAAATCACGATTCTGAATGGGCTCACCGCAGCGCACAGGCGGTTGGTGGCGCCTCTTGGGGCGCGCCGAAAAGGCGTTCCTACTCATGCTGGCCCTGTATGGGGCGGCCGCCGTCACGCCGATCGGGCCGGCGACGCGGCTCCTGCTCGCCCTGGCTCTCTTCGCCTCCGTGGGGGTGGTCGGCGTCAAGTGGCTTCGTGAGGGGATCCGGCGGGTCATCTGGAGCCTCCGCTACCGATTGCTGGTAGCGTACCTGTTTATCGCGGTGGTTCCGATTGTGCTGATCGCCATTCTGGCGGGGACGGCAAGCTGGGCGATTTCGGGACAGGTGGCCATCTACCTGGTGAGCAGCGAGTTGGATCGGCGCATTGCGGCCATGGATCGCGCGGCGCGGGCGCTGGCGAACACGCCGGAGGGGCAATGGGGCGTGGTCTGGGAGCGGATGGCCGTGGTTCTGCGCGAGGATTTCCCCCGCCTGGCGGTACTGCTCGAGCGGAGCGGGTCGGTGGTCTTTCCGCCGGATCCGGAGATGGAGGCCCCCCCGTCGGCATGGAGCGACACGAGCGGCCTTGTGGTTCGGCAGGGATTGGCTTACGCTTGGGCGCGAGTCTCCGGCGGGCCGGTAACGG
>CAYRPT010000156.1:0-7887 GCA_964425895.1 uncultured Solibacteraceae bacterium
TGGGTGTTCCGCGACGCCGGGGAGACTGGAGAGGCCATTACGCGCGGCGTTATTGCCGGGCTCCCGGCGCACCTGGCGCCCGGAGGCCGCCTCTACTGCCTCACCACCGGCCTGGACCTGAAGGCGAGGAAACTTGAGGAACGCGTCCGGGACTGGCTTGAGGGCGGCGCGGCTTTCGACATCGCTCTCATCGAGTTTGACCGCTTCACGCTCAAGAACGTCGCCGCCGATCTCGTGTTGCGAGGTCACCGCCGGGCCGAGGAGGGCCGGTCCCTGCTGGCCGGCTTCGAGAACTTCGGGGCCGAGGCCTTCATTCACGGCCTGATCGTGATCGAGCGCCATCACCGGGAGAAGCCGTGCATCATCGTGCGCAAGACGGCCGGTCCGCGCACCGGCTCAGCCGAAATCGAGTGGCTGCTCGATTGGAGCGCGGCGTCGGTGGAGCAGGATTTCCCCGCCTGTCTCCTCGCCGCCCGCCTGCGGGCCACCGAGTCGTTCGAGCTACGAATCGTTCAGAGGTTCGAAGAAGGAGCGCTCGCGGTCAGCGGCATGAACCTCCAGACAGGTTACCCCTTCGAAGCGGAGAACGAGGTCCAGCCCTGGGTCGTCCAGTTTCTCGCCGGGTGCGGGCGCCCGCGCAGCGGGCAGGAACTCTACGACGACTGCCGCGGGCGGGGCTTGATCCGAGGCGAAGTGTCGGCGGCGGACTTCGCCGGGCTGCTTCGTCTCCTGGTGGATCAGGGCTTTCTGGAGATGGAGGGTTTCAGCCTGCCCGCGGCAGAAGAAT
The DNA here is from genome assembly GCA_964425895.1 of uncultured Solibacteraceae bacterium. Lineage (GTDB taxonomy): Bacteria > Acidobacteriota > Terriglobia > Bryobacterales > Bryobacteraceae > CAYRPT01. The sequence goes on from CAYRPT010000156.1 coordinate 788, forward strand.
GACCAGCTCCATCTGCGGGTTCGGCAGGTCACCTGGCACGTACGCAGCCAGATTCCGCGAGCGCATGATGGCTTCCCAAGCGAGACCGGCCTGGTTGAGGCTGAAATACTGGTGATTCAACTTGACCGGAATCGCGCTCGGCGGCCGCTGCACGTGCGTCAACTCCACCCCGGGCAAGGCCTGTTTCACCAGGTGCTCGATGTGGTTCGCCGAGCAGACCTTCACCAGGTACGGCACCTTGGCAATCAAGTCGCCTTCACCGGCCTCGGCCCGGATGGCGAGATAGAGGCGCGTGCCGCTCAGGTACCGTTCCTCGTCAAGGGCCGTGGCCCAGATGGAGGGTTCCACCGGCTTAAGCGCCAGCGCGACGAAGTTTGCCGGGATCACGGTTTCGAGCAGCCGGCGCAGGGTCTCGTCGAGTTGCTGAAAGCACGGGCCGAGCGCGTTATGATCGTAGGCGGGCAGGTCCTGCGGCCGGACATCCGGCGAGAACGTCGTCAGCGAGCCGGTCAATTCCAGCATCAGTGCGTACAGCCGTTCCGGATGGCCGCGGCGGGCCTCGAAGACATGGCGGAAAAGAGGCAGATGGGTGTTGATGGTGTACAGCAGCCAGAAGTTAGCCACGTCGGAAGCGGTGAATTCGGCGAGACTCTGGTTTTTCTGGCGGCGGGTCCCCGACAACTGGCTGCTCTTGGCGGAAAGGATCTCCACCAGCCGCCGGGCGATCGAGAGCAGCACTTCGCTGGCGCCGATATCGAGCAGCGCGGGAACGAAGTACGGGTCTACCTGAAAGGCGCCGGAGGCGCTGCGTTCGATCCGGGCCACGGGAAGGGCGGGCGTCCCTTTCCGTACCTCGTGCTCGGCCAAATAGCGGAAATTCTTGCGGGCAACCTGGAGCGGCTTGTCGGTGCGTGCCGACATCTCGTCCCGCACGGTGGCAACTTCGGCGACGTAGCGGGTGTCCGCTCCGCTCGCGGTCGCCGAGACATTCAGTCCCATTTCGCGGTAGGGGGGAATGGCCAGTGAGAACAACACCGCCTCCTCGCCGCCTTCAAAGTAGGATGCCAGCGGTTTGGGCGGGGGCGCGGGATCGGATTCGGGGATCTCGAATGCCAGGCCGTCCGGCAAAATGCCGGAAGCGCGAGAGAGCACGAGGCTACCGGCTGCCAGCGCCTCCTGATCCACCTGAAAGTCCCGGAAACCCCAGGGCCGGAAGCTCAGCGAGTCGAGCCGGAACTGAAGCGAGTTCTCGACGAACCGGTCCTGAATCTGCAAGTGTTGCGGACTCAACAGCGTCCCCTTGGACCAGACGACCGGCTGAAGGCGCTTCATCCCACCACAAGGTAGCACAGTGTCCGCCGGAAGGCGCTAAGACACGGAGCCCGCCTCCCGTTCTTCCGCGGCGCGAAACCCGGGAAGAGCGGGCCGGCGGCTCATTCGATGATGGTGGCGGTCTCGATGGAGTCGAGCTTCGGGAACTTTTCGTCGAGGTAGGCATTCCCTTTGGCGCGGATCATCGTTTGGTCCGGCGCCTCGCCGTAGCCCGCGTAAAGGCTGTCGACGAATTCCATACCCTCGATCACGCGGCCGCAGGGGGCGAAGCCCTGCGTGTCGAGAAAGGCATTCCCGGTGGTTTTCGTGTTGATGAAGATCTGCGTCGTGCGGGTATTGGGTCCGGCGGTCGCGAAGGTTAGCGCGCCGCGGCGGTTCGTCTTGGTCACGGGATCGTCTTTGAAGTTGGCGTCCTGCCACACGCGCGATACCTTCGGGTCGGGGTGCATGCCGACCTGGACGATGAAGTTGTTGACGATCCGGAAGAACTTGCAGCCGTCGTAGAATCCGTTCTTCACCAGGTTGTAGAAACGGTCCGCTCCGAGCGGGGCCCACGAACGGTCGACCTCGATCAGGATGTCGCCCTTCGATGTGGCGAACTTGACCTTATAGATCGCCGGAGCCTGCTCTTTGAGCGCCGAGGGGTTCATCAGCGATTTTTTCGCCGGCGCCTTGGCGACCGGTTTCGGCTTCTCCATCTCAGGCTTCGGCGCCTCCGGGACTTTGGCTGCCTCGGGCTCCTTTTTCTCGGGTTCGGCGGGCGGCGCTTCTTTCGGCGGCTCAGATGGCTGGGCCGTTTCGGTAGGGGGAGCCTCGGCGGGTTTCGGCTGCTCCGCGCATCCAGACAGCAGGGTCAGAAGCAAGCCGCACACGACGGCGCCCAACAGGGCAGATCGATTCCGGTTCGACATTACTGAATCTCGCTTTAGGGGATTAACACTCGCATTCAATATACTACCGGACTCGGACCGCTCCAGGTAGCCGCCCCAGCGTACTCTTGCGGCTGCCACCGGGGATGCGTCATAGTGAGTACCAGGAACGAATCGACATGTAGAGCGCACCGCCAGAGGAGGCCGTTCGCAGGGCGTTCGCGGCGCGCTCGCCGGCGCGCCGGCAAGTGATGGTGACGGACGCATGACACAGCGGATCCTCTATCTCACCGAACTCGTGGGCCTCAAGGTTCTCGACCTCAAGGGGCGCCGCATCGGCACGGTGCGGGACGCGGCCCTGGTTCCCCTCATCGATCCCGCCCGGGTGGATCGTTTTCTGGTGGGCGGCGGCTGGGCGTGGCTGACCATCCGCCACGATCAGATCGAGCAAATCGACCTCGACGGCATCCGGTTGCGCGACGAACAGCTTACTCCCTACCACGACGACGAGTACATGCTCCGGCTGGTGCGGGACCTGCTCGACCAGCAGATCATCGATTCCCAGGGGCGCAAGGTGGTGCGCGTCACCGACCTGACCCTCGAGATCCGCGAATCCAATGGACGCGACGAGCTCCGCGTGACCGAGGTGGACGTCGGCTTGCGAAGCATCTTCCGGCGCATCGTCCAGGGAGTGCCCGTGCGCTTCGTGCGCAAGGTGCAGCAGATCATTCCTCCCCACTCGATTCCGTGGGAAATGTGCAACATCGTCGAGCCGGATCCGCAGCGGCGGCTCCGCCTCAATATCACCACCGACCTGCTGGAGAAAATGCACCCGGCCGACCTGGCCGACATCGTCGAGGAACTGGGGCCGGAAGAGCGCGAGGCGATCTTCAACGTCATCGATGAAGAAGTGGCCGCCGATGCCCTCTCCGAAATCGAACCCGAGATCCAGGCCGCCATCCTGGAGTCGCTCGACCCCGAGCGCGCGGCCGAGATCATTGAGGAAATGTCTCCGGATGAGGCGGCCGATGTGCTCGCCGAACTGGAGCAGGACGCCGGTGAGGAGATTCTGGAGGAAATGGAGACCGAGCCGAAGGCCGAGGTGCGGGAACTGCTCGAGTTCAAGGAGGATTCGGCCGGCGGCTTGATGAATACCGAATACGTAGCCCTCCCGGAGAGTGCCACGGTGGCCGATGCCATGGCGGCGCTCCGGGGCAACGAGGAGCTGCTGGACACCCTGAACACGCTCCTGCTGATCGGCGACGACGAGCGGCTGGCCGGTGTGGTTCCGCTGGGGAGGCTGTTCCTCGCGTCGTCCGATACCCCTCTTCGCTCCCTGGCGAACGAGACGGTGCTCCAGGTGAATGTCGACGAGCACCAAAAGCGGATCACCGAACTGTTCGACAAGTACAACCTGTTAACCCTGCCGGTAGTGGATGAGGAGGGACGCCTCGCCGGCGTGATCACCGCCGACGATATCATCACGGTTCTCCGGGAGAGATGAGCGAAGGTCCCCATGCTCAAGCGCCTCCGGAATGAGTTCGCCCTGTTCTTCGCCGTCATCGGGCCCGGGTTCATCACGGCCGTCGTCGACAACGACGCCGGCGGCATCTTCACGTACTCGCAGGCCGGCGCCCGCTGGGGCTACCTCCCGCTCTGGACACTGATCCCGATCACCTTGTTGCTGATCGTCACCCAGGAGATGTGCTCGCGCATGGGAGCGGTCACCGGGAAGGGCTTGTCCGACCTGATCCGCGAAGAGTTCGGTCTGCGCACCACCTTCTTCATCATGGCCGCCCTGCTGATGGCGAACCTCACCAACGTGATGGCCAACTTCGCCGGCATCGCCAGTTCTCTCGAGCTGTTTCACATCAGCCGGTACATTACCGTCCCGATGGGCGCTCTCGCGGTGACCCTGCTCGTCGTCAAGGGCACCTACGAGCGCATCGAGAAGATCTTCCTCGTCGCCTGCTCGCTGTACGTCGCCTATATCGCCGCGGGCATCATGATCGAACCCGACTGGGAGCGGGCCGTCGTCAACAGTGTTCGCCCGGTTTTGTTGTTCGAGCCGGACTATATCACGATGCTGATCGGGATGGTTGGCACGTCGGTTGCGCCCTGGATGCAGTTCTACCTGCAAGCCGCGGTGGTCGAGAAGGGGATCACGGCCAAGGATTACCGGGAGTCCCGCATCGAGGTAATCGTTGGCTGTGTCGTCATGACGGTGATCGCGTTCTTCATCATCGTGGCCTGTGCCGGCGCCATCTACGCGCGCGAGGGGCCGCGGGACATCGAGGACGCGGCGGCGGCGGCCAAGGCGCTGGAACCCTTCGGTAAGTACGCGTACCTGCTGTTCAGTGCGGGCCTGTTCAACGCTTCGCTCTTCGCCGCCTGCATTCTGCCGCTGTCGACGGCGTACACGATCTGCGAGGGGATGGGTTTCCCTTCGGGCGTGAACCACCGACTGAACGAGGCAAAGATCTTCTACGGCCTGTTCGGCTTCCTGGTGATCGTGGGCGCCGGGACCATCCTGCTGCCTGGGTTCCCGCTGGTCGATATGATCCTGTTGTCGCAGGTGATCAACGGGGTTCTGCTGCCGGTGATCCTCATCTACATGGTGCTGCTGGTCAACAAACACGACCTGATGAAGGAATGGACCAACTCCCACGGGTACAACGCCGTCGCCTGGACCTCGGTGGTGGTCATCATCGGCCTGACGCTGGCGCTCACCGCGATCACCATCCGCGATCTCCTGCAACCGTGAGGGGGCGGGCTTGCCTCTGATTCTGCTGGCGCACAAAAACCTTCGCGTCTTGGCGGGCGACTTTGGCCATCGTCATCCGCGCGAGGTTGCGTCTGAAACGGTGAACACCCGGCCGTCAGTACCCGGCGGGAGGCCCTGAGGCTTGCTCCCCGATCAGCGCGCTTAACAATTGCGTCGGACGCGCAATTCACCTCCCCAGAGCCACACGCGGGTGAGGCTACCAGAACGAGCGTCACCTGCCCAGGAACTCCGTGACCGCCCGCCCGCCGGCGGACAGATTCTCAAGCTTCATCTCAGAGTATTTTCGCGAGTAGATGACTCCCTGAGCACCCGCCTTAAGCGCCGCAAGAGTGGCTCCGTAAACATCCTCTGGAGACGTGTGCTTTAGTCGTTCGCCGGTGGGTATGTCGATATCGATACCCGGATATATCTCGCACCGTCCCTGTACGCCATCCAGGGCGCGCTTCGTTTCCCGGGCGACGTAGTCCGACGATAAACCGCTTGTGGGTACCTCGGAATAGCTCTTCTCCTCGTAGTTGAGGATGTAGTTGTTGAAGCTCATCATTTCAGCCGGGGGCACATCGCGGAAGACGGTCGAGGTGAGGTTGTCGATGTAACGGGCGTAGCGAGGGCCGCCGGCATTGTTGTAGGCAACAATCTTCAAGAAATCTGCATTCCGTGCAATGTCTCCATATCTGAATTGGGCGCGGTAAAACAAATTGAACGAATTCACGTGCTCGATATGGAATCCAACACGAATCTGACGCCGCTTCTCCGGGGGGTCGCCGTAGCCCTCGCCTCGAAGGCTGCTCTTGGCCGCGCCATAGACATCACCGTAAAGCTCCAGCTTGCTGGCCACCCAGAGCTTCTCCCAAGCGACAATCTCCGGGTACTCCAGGAGCAGACGCAGGAACTCGACAAAGTACCCGTCAGACGGGCGATGGCCAGCGAGCGACTCGCGCACGTACCTTTCCAGCCGCATAAACCCTTCCCGGGCGCGGGCGACGTCGATACCCCGTTCCTTCGCCTCCGCTTGATGAAACTCACAGAAGCAGGTAGCTCCAGATGGATTGATTCTAGCGGCGTGGCTGGCTCCAATAGCGTTGAGCAACGGACCATTGCGTTCAGCAAACCAGAGTATTCCGTCAACGTCGTACGACTTACAGGTGTCCTCCACAAGGCCAATGACGAAATTGCGCCAGTCAGGATTCAGGTTACAGAACGCGGCCACACGGTTCCCATACATGTCTACCTCTGACAGTTTCTGAATGTTTGGAACCGCACCGCGAAACGAATCGATGCAAGCAGCGTACACTTTGATTCCACGCTGCTTCGCCTTGGGCAGGACTTGTTCGAGGATGTCAACGCCGCCATAATCAGGCGCCTTGGTGTCTTTTAGAATCGTGTTGGCGTAATATTGAGGATGAGGAGTTGCGTAGTTGCCACCGACAAGGTCAAGATCGTACTCCTGCTTTCCGTGATCGGGGAACGGGTGGTCGTAAATCTGCCGTCCGTTTAAGCCGCGATCCCAGCCAAACGTATTCAGGTAGATCGTGTTGACATGTCCGAGCTGCTGGAAATTGTCGAGCACTTTGTCGACACCCTCATCCAGAAACGAGACTGCGCCTACCTGAATGCCGATGCTTCTCTCTTGGGCTTCCGCTTGCACAGGAGGGGCACCCATGGTCGTCAGCGGTTGTGAAGTCGCGGCTGCAACTATGCCGACACTCTGTTTGACAAAGTCTCGTCGGAGAGTGCTTTTCGTCGATAAAGAGTCTCTACTCATGGGTTCTTCCTACAGTTGATCGCTCGCGTGGTGAAGCTATAACATCATGTCCCGCTCATTCGGTGCGCTTAAAAGCGTGACGCATCTTGAGTTACTCGGTGACCTACCTGCCCGATATCGACTGCGGCTCTTGGCCGCTGAAATAATAGCCTATGCCTAGATCCGGAGCTCGGCATTTTGAGCCACGAGCAGCTTCTGAAGCTCCTTTACGTCGAGCTGCCTCGGCGGCACGCCTCGAATCGCACCCATTGCCGCTGCACAGCCGGATGCGTGGCCAATCGCCATCGCCGGCGCCATCGATCGCGCCGACTGAAACGGGCCTTGCTCGCACGAAATGCAGCGTCCTGAC
>CAYRPT010000157.1:0-2747 GCA_964425895.1 uncultured Solibacteraceae bacterium
ACAGCTTGAGCGTCGTGTGGAGCGTCTTCAAACCCAGTCCGAGGATGGCCGCCGTCCGGGACTTGTTGTTGTCCGCGAACTCCAGCGTCCGTTCGATCAAGGCCCGCTCCGCATCCGCCAGGGTGGTTCCGATGGGGAGGAAGACCCCATCGTCGCGCCGGTTCTCGGGGGCCGGCGCCTGCGGGGACGGCGATTGAAAATCCGGCGGCAGATGCCGTGGAGCAATCGCTCCCTCGCCGGCCAGGATCACCGCGCGTGAGAGCACGTTTCGCAGCTCGCGGACGTTGCCCGGCCAGGAGTGGCGCTCGAAGATGGCGAGCGCTTCCGGCGTCAGGCCGGTGACGCGGCAGTGGTACCGCTCGTTCAGCGGCGGGAGCAGAGCTTCGACGAGCAGCGGCAGGTCGGCCCGGCGCTCGCGCAGGGGCGGCAACCGGATCTGGAAAACGTTGAGCCGGTAGTAAAGGTCCATCCGGAGTTTGCCTTCCTGGACCGCCCGCTCCGGATCGGCGTTGGTGGCGGCGACGACCTGTACGTCCACCTGCACCTCGCTCCGCGCCCCCAGGCGGCGGACGCGGGAATCCTCGAGCACGCGGAGCAGCTTGGCCTGGGTGGCCGCGGGCATGTCGCCGATTTCGTCGAGCAGGAGCACGCCCGTGTGCGCCAGTTCGAAACACCCGGGACGCGCCGAGACCGCTCCGGTGAAGGCGCCCTTCTCATGGCCGAACAGCTCGCTTTCGATGAGCGTTTCGGGCAGCGCGGCGCAGTTGACGGCGACGAACGGGCGGTCGCGCCGCGGGCCGAGGCGATGGACCGAGCGCGCCACCAGCTCCTTTCCGGTTCCGCTTTCGCCGGTCACCAGCAGGCTGGCTCCGTGCTCGGCCACCTGCTGCACCAGCGCGAACACCTGCTGCATGGCGGGCGAGCGGCCCACCATCTCGCCCAGGATGCCCTGGTACCGGAGCTGGCGCTCCAGACGGTCGGCCTCTTCGCGAAGGCGGGACTGGGCGGCGGCGCGCTCGATGAGCAACGCGAGCTCGGCCACCGAGACGGGCTTCTCCATGTACCAGAACGCGCCCAGCTCTTTCACTGTCTCGACAGCCTGGTCGAGGGAGCCGTAGGCCGTGAGCACGATGGCCGGGGGGCCTCCGCCCTGGGCGCGAAGCGCCTTGAGCAGGCCGTGCCCGTCGAGACGGGGCATCATCAGGTCCGTGACGATCACCTGGGCCTGGTAGCTGGAGAGCCTGTCCAAAGCCTCCTGGCCGTCGGCGGCCGTCTCAGTTTCGTAGCCGAGGGCGGCAACCATCCGGGACATGGTGGAGCGCTGGTCGGCGTCGTCGTCCACTATCAGCACTCGGACCGGCATGGTATCTCCTCGATTCTAGCCCGGTGGGGGCGCAATGCTTCGGCGGGTTGATCCGATGGGACGGGATTCCGCCGTGTCGCCCCCGCCCGCCGTGTCGGATCGGCACGGTATCCCAGATAGGCCATCCTGATGATTTCCCACCGGTTATCGCTTGGCGCGGGGCTTGCGTAGGAATAGGAGGGGCTGGTCCCCGAAAGGAGATTTTCGATGCAGGATCTGATGAACGTTGAGCCGGAGGAAGCCCGAAAGCCGAAGGGGCGGCGGAACTGGGCGCTGTGGGGCGCCATCGCCGTGCTGGCGGTGGGGAATACGGTGGCGGTCTGGGAGATTCGCCACACGCGCAATGAGATCGACGGATGGAGGAAGTCCACGGCGGCGGACATCGGCAAGCTGAGCGAGCAGGCGCAGAGCCTCAATGCCCGCGCCGACACCCATGAGGTGATGCTGCGCAGCGATCTCAAGCAGGCGACGGAAATGGCGCAGTCGGCGGCCACGAAGGCATCGAAGGCGGCCGAGAAGAAGGCGGAACAGATGGTGACGCGGCTGGCGGCCGAGTACGACCAGCAGCGGGCACAGATCACCGATGAATTGGGACAGGTGAAGAACGCCGCCCAGGAGACCGCCAACCAGGTGTCGCGGATGCACACCGATGTTGGCGCCGTTCAGGGCGAGGTGCAGCGGACGCGGTCGGATCTGGAGTCGACACGGACGGAGCTCAAGAGCATGAAGGGCGACCTGGGTGTACAGAGCGGCCTGATCGCGACGAACGCCGAGCAGTTGGCGGAACTGCGGCGGCTCGGCGAGCGCGACTACTTCGAGTTCAGCATCCCGCGGGACGGCAAGTCCTATAAGGTGTCTAACGTCGTGCTGAAGCTGCGGAAAACGCGGATGAAGGACGGCCGATTCACGCTCAACGTGGTTGCCGACGACGTCGAGGTGCAGAAGAAAGACCGGACGGTGAACGAGCCGATCCAGTTCTACATGTCGAATGCGCGCCAGCCCTACGAGCTGGTGGTGAACAAGGTGCTCAAGGACCGGATTGTGGGCTACCTGGCGGTCCCTAAAGTCCTGGCCGCAGCCCGGTAAGCCGGGCGGTGGGGGCCGGGGACTCGCGCGACGCCTGGCCCTCACCAGTGGCGGGCATGTCGTTGCTACGCGCACCGTGTCGGATCTACATTGCGGGTGCATGGCCCAACATGTTGGGAAATATGGTGGTTACGAACTGGTGAACATCGTGCAAGGAGATCGCCAATGCAACGGAAAGCGGAATGGCTCGGAATGTGTCTGTTGGCCGCCCTCTTGATGGCGGGCTGCCAATCGCCGGCGGGTGGGGCAGCGGCGGGCGAGAGCCCGGAGTCGGCCGCGGCGCGCTCGACGGAGTCTG
>CAYRPT010000157.1:2757-7880 GCA_964425895.1 uncultured Solibacteraceae bacterium
TCTGAGACGGATTCGACGGCGGAAGCCGCCGCCAAGCGAGCTGAGCCGGATCCGGTGGAGGTGCCGGAAGGCACCGAAGTTCCGGTTCGGATCACGCCGGCGCTGTCCACGCGGACCCACAAGGCCGGTGAGTCCTTCGACGCGGTGCTTGCGGAGGACGTAAGTGTCGGCGAGCGAGTGATCGCGCGTCGCGGCGCGAACGCCCGCGGAGTGATTGTGGAGAGCGATCCCGGCGGCCGGGTGAAGGGACGGGCCTTGCTGGCGGTCCAGCTCACCGAACTGGAGACCGCCGACGGCGACCGAATCGAGATCCACACCAACACCCTGAGCCGCACGGCGCGGCCTTCGAAGAAGAAGGACGCGGCGAAGGTCGGCATTGGAGCGGGCATAGGCGCGGCGATCGGCGCCATTGCCGGGGGTGGAAAAGGCGCGGCGATCGGCGCCGCGGCGGGCGGCGGCGCGGGTACGGGCGCGGTCCTCGCGACGCGCGGTGACCCGGCCGAGTGGGCGAGTGAGACGTTGTTGCGATTTACGCTGCGAACACCGGCGCCGGTGTCGTAGCGGGTCCGCTGGGGAACGCTCCGGTCCGGAGCGCCGGCCGGTTCGCCGGCCTCCGCCGGGGCGATCTTCGGTTTGCGGGCGATTCCAGGGAAAAGCGATGGCAAGGAGGGCTGAATAGCCATGTTGACAGGAAACAGGATGTGGATGGCGGGAGTGATGGCGCTCGCCGCAGTGGCCGGGTTGTCCGGATGCGCGACCAAGAAGTTCGTGCAGAACCGGGTCGATCCGTTGTCGAAGCGAATCGAGTCGCTCGAGTCGGCCAACAAGGAACAGGGTGAGCAGATCGAGGAACTCGAGATCGGTGTCTCGCGAGCTGATGAGCGCGCCCTCACGGCCGACAGCAAGGCGGTGGCCGCCGGGGAGGCCGCGAAGTCGGCTCAGGTGAAGGCCGAAGAGGTTGGTTCGGAAGCCGAGCGCGCCAAGGCCGCGGCGGAGAAGGCCCAGCAGGGAGTCGGGTCACTTTCGGACCGCATCGACGGTCTCGACAACTTCAAAATGGTTGCCGAGCACGCGGTGTTGTTCGGTTTCGAGAGCAGCCGGCTGACCGACGAGGCGCAGGCGCAACTGAACTCGGCCGCCTCCCGGCTGCCGGCCGACGGACCCTACGTGATCGAAGTGCGGGGATTCACCGACCAGACCGGCAACCGGGCCTACAATCTCGCTTTGAGCGAGAAACGGGCGCAGGAGGTGGTGCGCTTCCTGACGACGCAGCACAGCGTGCCGCTCCACCGCGTTTTCACGCTTGGGCTCGGCAGTGAGAATCCCTCGGCCGACAACAAAACGCGCGAAGGCCGCAAGATGAACCGGCGTGTCGAAGTCCGGGTCTATGTAGCGGCCCAGAACGAAATGGCCGCGGAACTGCGCTAGCCGCTGCGGCTTAAGGGAAGCCGCCTAACAGCGCCTAAGCAAAGTCTCCCGCCCGGGGATTGGCTGCCGCCTGGCCGGCCATTCCCCCACCCACCAAGTATTCGAGCAGGTCGGCGGCGTCTTCGGGTCCGCGGTGCCGCTCGAAGCTCGCGCCGAGCCGTTCAGCGTTCCGCCGGAAAGAGGGGTTCTGAAGCACTTTCTCCACCGCCGCCCGCAACCTCCGGGGAGTGCATTGGGAAGCGGACAAACGCAGCCCGGCGCCCGCTTCGACCACCCGCTGCGCGATCTCCGGTTTGTCCCATTCCCCGGGGATCATGATCAGCGGCACCCCCGCCCGAAGGCAGGCCACGACGATACCCCCGCCGGCGTTCGTCACCACGGCCCGCGCCCGCGGCAGGACCTCGTCGTAGTAGACGTTCGTCCAAGGCTCCAACCGCATGTTGGCCGCGAGCGAAGGCAGCCCCATGTCGCCAGGGAGACGGTGCGAGCTCGTTTCGAGTAGCACATCGCACGGTAACTCCGCCAACCCCTCAGCGGCGGCCGCCAACACGATCGGCTTTTGCGTGTTCACCGTCCCCTCGGAGACATAGACCAGCGGGCGGTCTGGTGAGAGTTCCCGCAGCCAGTCCGCCGGGGGACCGTCTTTCGTGCGGTGGAAGTGGCACGAGCCCACGTAGTGGACGGTGTCCGGCAGGTCGGTTCGGCCGTAGTCGAATTCCCGCGTCCCGGTCACCAGGTACAACGGCATCCGCCGGGCTAGGTCCGCCACGGACCCGTCCAGGGCCGGCAGCCCGTACGCCACGCGCACCCGGTTCGCTTCGGCGCGGATGCCCGTCGTCCCCCAGGCAAACTTCAGTCCGATCAACTGATTCCAGACGCGGTCGAGCAGGCCGCGGGGCCGGGGCAGCCCTGGGCCGACGGGAGGCACCGCCGGCCCGGGCAGCGGGCAAAAAGGCACAAAGGCGAAGACCGCCAGGGGAATTCGGTGGAGCTCCTGCGTGACCAGAATCGGGCCCCAGAGCGTCGGATCGCAGAGGATCGCATCGGGACGCCATGCCCGCACCACCGATTCCATATCGGCGACCTGCCCGTCCAGCATTCCCACCAACAAAGCGGTGTAGCGCTCGCGCCGTACGAGGAGTTCCGGTTTCCACCACGGGCGAGGCGGCTGCGGCTGGTAGAAAATGCTGTCGAAAAGGCGCTCGCCGGTCCGGTTGAAAGGGTGGCGGCGGAATCCCTCGCACTCAATGGCCTTCCCGGCGCGCGAGCCGGTGAAGAACGCGATTTCATGTCCCCGTGCGCGCAGCGCCTTCGCCACCGCCAGGCACGGATGATAGTGCCCCGGAATCGGCCAGACCGCGATCAGAAACTTTGCCACTCTCTCGCTTCTCCGCTCATCCGGGCGCCATCCCGGAACCCTCAGCCGAGCACCCGAGGAGCGGGCAGGGGCAGGATGAACCGGTTCCGGTAGTTCAACTTATCCCGGAAGAACCGAATGATCTCATCCCGGAAATTCCACGCGCCAATCATGACGTAGTCCGGGTTGAACTCCATGAGCCGTTCCGGCGACACGACCGGAATCCGGACGCCGGGGCACAGCAGGCCCTGCTTCCGTGGATTCGCGTCGCCCATGGCCCGCAGCAGCCTTGGGGTCACGCCGCAGTAGTTCAGCATCGTCATGCACTTGGCCGCCGCGCCGTAGCCCACCACCGTCCGGCCCTGGGAGGCCAGATCCTCGAGGAGGGCCACGAACGCCTGCCGCTGGTTGTGCACGCTTTCGGTGAAGTATCGCCAGCCCTTCGGACAGTTCAGCTCGATGAGGTTCTCGAAGTCCAGGAAGGCCTGGTCGCCGCGTGGGAGGGGACTCGTCTCATGGACGATCTCACACAACGCCGATCCGCCATTCATATCCACGAAGCTGATGTCGGTAATCTTCAGGCCGAACCGTTGCATCAGCCCGGCCACCGAGCCGATGGTCAAGTACGACACATGCTCGTGAAAGATGGTGTCGTACTGGATCTCGTTCCGCAGGAAAAACGCATACGGCACCTCGAGCACCAGCGTTCCCTCGGGGGCAAGGAGATCCTTGATTCCCGCCACGAGATCCTGCAACTCGCTCGAGTGCCCGAGCACGTTCCGCGCCACGATCACGTTCGCCGGCCCCCGCTCGCGGAGGATGCGGGCCGCCACGTCCCGACCGAAGAAGGCCCGGATGGAGGGCACGCCGCGCTCGTTCGCCTCGGTGGCCAGATTCGAGGGATCGACGCCGAGAATATCGAATCCCGCCTCCCGGTAATGCTCCAGGAAGAAGCCGTCGTTGCTGGCGATCTCAACGAGCCGGGCCGCCCCGTCCCTCCAGTGCCGCTCCCGCAGCCGCTGCGATAGCCATACCGCGTGCTTCTTGGCGGTCGCGGAGGTGCCCGTCATCCACAAATACGTCCCGAACAGTTGTTCGCGGGGGACCTCCTCACGGATCTGGATGAGGCTGCACGTCTCGCACATCACCAGAGTCAGGTTCTCTCGAAACGTGTCCGCGGTGTCACTCTCACCCTTCACAAAGGCGTTCGCAAGCGGGAGTCGCCCCATCTCGAGCAGAACACTGACCTTCTCGCCGCCGCATCCGCGGCACGCAAAACTTGATGCACTCATCGCGCGGTTCCCCCTTCTCACCGGCGCGCCCAGGCCAATTCCTGCTTCCGCGCTCTCTCCGCATACTCTTCAATCTGGCGGGCGGTGAAGCCGAACATATCCGCCTCCGGCTGCTCGTAGTATCGCCGGTACCAGGCCACGATCGCCGCCAGCGTCTCATCGATCTCCCAGGCGGCATGCCAACCCAGGTAGTGATGCGCTTTGCTGCAATCCAACTGCAACAACAGCGACTCACGGTGCGAACTGTCCCGTTCGATCCGCAGCCTCTCGGCCGGCGCCGGCCACGATTCGAGGATCCGCCGCACCACCTGCTCCACCGTCACGGCCCGGACACTGCGCGGACCGAAATTCCACGAGGTGCGCAGATTGCGGTCCCGGGAGAGCTGCGAGCCCAGCCACAGATAGCCGCTCAGAGGTTCCAGGACGTGTTGCCACGGCCGGGTCGCGTCGGGATTCCGGATGACCACATCACGGCCGTCCGACAGCGCCCTTACGGTGTCGGGCACGACCCGGTCCAGCGCCCAGTCGCCGCCGCCGATCACGTTGCCCGCGCGTACCGACGCGACCGCCAGCTCGAAGACGGGCGGGGCCGAGCGCTGAAACCGGTCATCCTGATAGACGCCGATCGCCAGCTCGGCGCACGCTTTGCTGGCGCTATAGGCGTCGTAGCCGCCGAGTTCGTCGGTTTCGCGGTATCCCCAGGGCCAGTTGAGGTTCCGATAGCATTTGTCGCTGGTGATGGAAACGAACGCGGCCACCGACCCGGCCCGGCGCGCCGCCTCCAGCAGGTTCACCGTGCCCATCACGTTCACCTCGAACGTCTCCCGGGGTTCCTCGTAGGAGCGCCGCACCAGCGCCTGGGCCGCGAGGTGAAACACGACGTCCGGCTGATACTTCCGCAGGGTCTCTTCCACCTTCCGGTGATCCCGGACGTCCCCGTGGATGTGGGTGATCCGCTCCGCCAGACGCGACGCCACAAAATTCGACGGCTCGCTCGGCGGTTCCAGGGCATAGCCCACCACCTTGGCGCCGAGGGTGGTCAGCCA
>CAYRPT010000158.1:0-7860 GCA_964425895.1 uncultured Solibacteraceae bacterium
GGCCTGCCACGAACAGGAACCCGATGGCGCCAGCCGCGACCATCCCGAACGTCGCCACGAAGAACAGCACCAAGGTGAGCGCCATGCGCGGTTGTCTCCCGTCAATTCAGCGGCCGCCCGCCGGCATCGCCGAGCGGCGGTCCGCCGTTTCCACGGAGCCTCCACCACCGCGATTGGCGCCCGCCGGCGCGGTCGTCCCCGTAATCCGCGTACCCCGGCTTGCCTGCCGCGGCGGTCTGCGGAACACCTCGGCCAGAGACACCGGACCGCGCTCAGTGAGCTCATCATCCAGCGGGTGCCGCATCAACAGCCGGACCCGGGCCGCGGCGTCAGCCAGCGCCAGAACGTCCGCCTCCTCCGGCGTCGCCAGCAGCGTCACCACCGGGAGCGGGGGACGGTCCTCCGAGGCCTCCGGCTGGCCGTCCACGCGCAGCACCTCCAGGTTCTGGAGTACCGTCCGCAGGCTGGCGCCACGCTCGCCGGCCACGATCTGGGCATCCACCCGGTGCCCGGCTTGCAGCAAACGCAGCAGGCCCGAGGAGTCCGCGACATGAATCGACACGGCCCGGAACCCCGGCCGGATTCCGGCCGCCGCGCCCCGCGCCGAGTCTTTCGCCGCCACTGCGCCCCGTGCGATCGGATCACCGGCCGCGATGCGCGTCATCACCACCAGACCGGCCACTTCCGGCTCCGCCCGGAATCCGACCGCCACCGGCGCCGCCGCCGCCCGCGGTACGGCTTTCGCGTCTTCCGGCGTCAGTACCTGGCCCGGCTCAAGATCCCGAACGGCAACCAGCACCAGGTCCTGGTTGGCTTGGGCAACGCGGCTTAGCTTCGCCGCCACCAAACCGTAAAACAACCCCGTCGCGATGATCGCCACCACGAACGCGATTCCCAAGAGGATGAGGAGGTTCTTCTTCTTCGTCATTCGGCCACCACCCGCCGCATACCCAGGCACAGGCTTGGCAAGGCTCCCCCCTCCATCGGCCGGGATTCCTATTTTCAGTAGGGCCAGAAGCTTGGCCGTGTTGGCCGCCCGGCCACACGCCTCAGCGCTCGCCCCACTTCAGCTTCTGACGAAGTACATCGAAGAACTTCACCCGCGGCGGCCGGATCAGCCGGATTGTCTGGTTGGAACTGCGGCAAATCACCCGATCTCCGTGCTTCAGCGGCTCTCCCACCTGACCGTCAATCGTAAGAAATGCGCTGTCGTCCTTCCCTTGCACCACCAGAGTGATCACCCGATCCGCCGGCACCACCACCGGACGATGCGTCAGCATGTGGGGGCAGATCGGCGTAATCGACAGCGCTTCGACCGTAGGGAAAATAATCGGCCCCCCAGCAGATAAGGAATAGGCCGTCGATCCGGTGGGCGTAGACACAATCACGCCGTCGGCCTTGTAGGAAGTCACAAGCTGATCGTCCACCCAGGCATCCACGTCAATCATGCGCGCAATGTCGATCTTGTCGACCACCACGTCGTTCAATGCCTCATAGGCGGACCCGGGCTGCCCGCCCCGGAGCAGCTCGCAATGGAGCAGCCGGCGCGTTCCCAGCGTGTGTTCGCCGCGAAGCACCCGGTCAAGCTCCGGATAGAGCTCGTCCACTGTCGTGGCTGTCAGAAACCCCAAACCTCCAAGGTTCACCGCGAAAATCGGGATGTCCCTCCCGTCGATCGCCCGGACAGCCGACAGCAGGGTGCCGTCGCCGCCAAGCAGAATCACCATGCCGGCTCCCTCGGGCGCTTGAGTCCGTGGCAGTCCGCGCACGCCCTCGGCATACGCCGCTGCTTCTTCGTCGCACCGGGCCTCGATCCCCCGGTTGGCTAGCCACGCCAGCAGTTCGGGCACCACCGTCCGGGCGCGATCCACCCCGGGCTTGACCATGATCGCCACCACCTTAACGGACTGCATGCAGCAAGAACTCCTGGTTTCCCTCCGCACCCCGAATCGGGCTCTCCCGCCGCGCGGTCCGGAAGCCGAGCGCCGTGACCGCCGCCTCGACTTTCGCACAGGCGGCCTCGTGCAGTTCCGGATCGCGCACCACGCCGCCCTTCCCAACCTGCCCGCGCCCGACCTCAAATTGCGGTTTCACGAGTATAACCATTTCGCCCGGCTCCTTGAGAACGCCTGCCAGCGCGGGGACGATCAAGGTGGCCGAGATGAAGCTGACGTCGCAGACGGCGAAGTCCGACAGCTCGCCGATTTCATCGAGTGTCAGGAAACGGGCGTTCACATTCTCGTGCAACACCACCCGGCTGTCGGTCCGAAGCTTCCAGGCTATCTGCCCCGCGCCGGTATCCACAGCGTGCACACGCCGCGCCCCTCGTTGCAGCAGGCAATCGGTGAACCCTCCCGTGGAGGTCCCAACGTCCAGGCAGACACGGCCCCGCACGTCAATGGAGAAATGATCGAGAGCCGCCTCCAGCTTGTAACCGCCGCGGCTCACGTACTTCAAGGGCGCGGCCACCTCGATGCGGGAATCGGCGAAAACCGTGTGACCCGCCTTGGTCACCTTGCGGCCGTCCACACTCACCTCACCCGCCAGAACCAGCGCGCGGGCCTTCTCCCGCGATTCCACCAGACCCCGCTCAACGAGGAGCTGATCGATACGGCGCCGCGTGCTCATTTCCTCCGGTGGACGATCAGGTCCGCCAACTCGCCCAGCCGCCCCGCTCCGGCGCCAAGGGGCGCAATCGCCTCGTGGCACCGCTCACGCTCGCGCTCGGCCATCTCGCGCGAACGCGCCAGTCCGTACACGGCGGGGAAAGTGATCTTCTTCTGGGCCGCGTCCTTGCCCGCCGTCTTGCCGAGTTCCTCGGAGGACTGCTCGATGTCGAGGATATCGTCCACAATCTGAAACGCCAGCCCCGCGTGTTTCCCGTAGGACGAAAGCGCCGCGAACTCCGCCGCGGAGGCGCCCGCATAGATGGCCCCCATCCGGACGCTGGCGCCAAGCAGCGCTCCCGTCTTCGCCCGGTGAATGCGCTCCAGGAGCTCCGGGGTCGGCTCCTTCCCTTCCCCTTCGAGATCGAGGACCTGTCCGGCGATCATGCCTCCCACCGTGCCGGCGGCGGAGGCCAATTCCTCCACCAGCCGGATCTTCCGGCCCGAATCTATCGTGTCCAGACCGGCGAGAACCCGGAACGCCAGCGTCAGAAGCGAGTCGCCGGCCAGGATCGCCATCGCCTCGCCAAAAACCTTGTGCGACGTAGGCCGGCCGCGGCGGAGGTCGTCGTTGTCGAGGGCTGGTAGATCGTCGTGGATCAACGAGTAGGTGTGGATCAGCTCGAGCGCGCAGGCCGCGTGTTCGATTCCCGCGGGGTCGCCGCTCACCGCCTCGGCGGCCGCGATGCACAGAATCGGACGGATTCGCTTGCCACCGGCAAACAGGCTGTAGCGCATGGCGCGGTGGATCGTTTCCGGTGGCGATATCTCCGCCGGCACCCAAAAGTCGAGCGCCGCATCCACGCGTTCCCGCTGGACGTGAAGGTATTCCGCGATGGTCATTTCGCGCCGCGCGTCCTCACCCGTTCTCCGGCTCGAACGGCGCCGGCTCGACCCTGTCATTCTTCTTGAGCAGGATCTCGACCTTCTGTTCCGCCTCCTCCAACTGCCTCCGGCATGCGCGGCTCAGCTCGACACCCTTCTCGAAACGCTGGAGGGCCTGCTCGAGCGGCAGGTCGCCGCTCTCGAGCTCCTTCACCACGGCTTCCAGCTCGTTCAGGCTTTCCTCGAAGCTCAACGACGGTTCTGGTTCTTGAGCCATCGCCCTATTCTACCGGGTCGCCTTCCGAAAGGGCGCCCGCGGGAGTATCCTGAATTCGGCTATGAGTCTACACCGTTACCTGGTAGTTGTCGCCGCCACCGTGTTCTCCTCATGTACCGTCGGCAGCGATGAGGCCAACCACGTGCCGCCGCCGGCCGCCGCGGATGGATGGATCTCGCTCTTCGACGGGCGAACTCTTGCCGGCTGGCGCGTGGCCGCCAAACCCGAGGACCGCGACCGGGGATTCTGGAAGGTTCAGGACGGCGCGATCACCGCCGACTCCCGCGGACGCCCCGAGCACGACTACTGCTGGCTCGTCTCCGAGCGCGAGTTCGGCGACTTCGAGCTTCGCACCCGGGTGCGGGGATACCGCGATTCACCCGGCAACTCCGGCATCCAGGTGCGCAGCCGCTATGACGAGGCCGCCGGCTGGCTCGACGGCCCGCAGATCGACGTCCATCCCCCCGCGCCGTGGCGCACCGGCCTGATATACGACGAGACCCGCGAAACACGCCGCTGGATCCACCCCTCGCTGCCGGATTGGCGGATTGACGAAGCCCACGCGCCCCCCGGTTGGAGTTGGAAGTACGCCGGCGAGGGCGACGGCTGGAACGACATCCACATAACCTGCCGCGGCACGCGCATCCGAACCGTCGTGAATGGAAACGTCGCTACCGACGCGGACTTCGCCGGCCTTCTCGATGACTCCGCCCACCAGTCCCGCCAAGTCGGCCTCCGCGGTCAAATCGCCCTGCAACTTCATAGCAAGGATGAGCTGTACATCCACTACAAGGACATCTTCATCCGCGAGTTGAATTAACGGGCGGCGGAGGGAATGAGCCGTTTCTCTTGCCGTTATCAGCCTCTTCTTCCGGAACGGCCGCCGCCGCGTGGCGGCCTCGACTTCGTGGTAATTCGCCGTATTTTTCGTATTTTCCGTCTTGTAACGAAGCGGTTTCTGCTATAGACTTCCTTTAGCGGAGGGAGGCCGGTCCTCATGGGGACGGGCCGTGAGTTCACTCGCAGAGTTGAGTTCTTCCTGAATCCGGCCTCGCCGAAATCGTTCGAGGAGGGTGTATGTCGACTCGTTCATCGGGTGCTGTCGCTCTCGTGGCCGCTTCCTTGTCGGGCTTGATCCCCATGGCACGCGCCACGCAACCGCCGCGTCCCGGCCAGCCGTGGCCGGAATCCTTCACCAATTGGATGGCCGGCCCGCGCAACGTGCAGCCCGCGCGGGCGTTTGTCCCCCTCGTGCGCCAAATCCAGGCCAACCGTGCCGCCGTGCGGCGCGGTGAAATCAGCGGCGCCGCCGCCGCCGTCCGCGGAGGAGTGGCGGTTTCCGGCGCCAAGTCCGTGCCGGTGCTGCTGGCCAAGTTCAACAATACCGGCGCCGATCCGTATGCGCCCGCGAATCTTCAACGCGAATTGTTCGACGGACCCTGGCCGACCGGCACGATGACCGACTACTATCGGGAAATTTCCTACGGCACGTTCACCGTCAACGGAACGGTGGCGGCGTGGCGCACACTCTCACAGAACGACGCGTTCTACGAAGGGCCGGCCGGCTGCAACGGCCTGTGTAACGCCTCGCGCGTGGCCGACTTCCTTCGCGACAGCCTGACGGCGCACGATGCCTCGGTGAACTTCTCCGCCTACGACAACGACGGGCCCGACGGCACGCCGAATTCCGGCGACGACGACGGCTTTGTGGATTTCGTCGCGTTCGTCCATCCCGAAACCGGCGGCGAGTGCGGCGGAAACAACAATATCTGGTCGCACCGGTTCATCCTCTCCGGCTGGGGCGGCGCGCCCTTCCAGACCAACGACGCCCGCAGCGGCGGCGGCTTCATCCAGGTGGACGACTACGTCATCATGCCCGCCATCGCCTGCGACGGCTCCACCATGATTGAGATCGGTGTCTTCTGCCACGAGTTCGGCCACGCCTTCGGCCTGCCGGATCTCTACGACACCGACGCCTCGAACGGCGACTCGGCCGGCCTCGGCAACTGGGACCTGATGGCGAGCGGCTCCTACGGCGGCGACAGCAATTCGCCCGCCCGGCCCGTGCATATGTCCGCTTGGTCGAAGGCGTTCCTGGGGTGGATCAATCCCACCGACGTGACGTCCGATCTCGATCCCGCCAGCATTGCCCGTTTCGAGGACAACGCGACGGCCTTCAAGATGCCGATATCGGCCACCCAGCACTATCTCGTCTACAACGTCCAGAAGACGCTGTTTGACACCAACCTTCCCACGGGCGGATTGGCGATCATGAAGATCAACGAGACGGTCGTCAACGCCGGTCTGGCCAACAACCGCGTCAATGCCGACGAGAACAATCAGGGCGTGGAGCTCATGGAAGCCGACGGCCGCAAGGATCTCGACAACAACGCCAACCGCGGCGACTCCGGGGACCTCCATCCCGGCGTCTCGAACAACCGCCGCTTCGACAACTCCTCGAACCCCGCCTCGATCGGGAACGTGGCGGTCTGCGATATCGCTGCGCCGGCGGACACGATGTCCGCCAGGCTGCTGGTCTCAACGGGAGCCTGCACCCCGTCGAACGGCAACTGTAGCTCGCTCACCGCGCCCGGCCCGGGAGACGGCGGTAGCGGGGCCGATTGGTTCCTCCTGCTCCTGCCGGCCTTGGCCGCCGCGGCGTGGCTGATCCGCGGCCGCTTCCGCGAGCGGCGCCTGGCGTCATGAACCCGATCGTCAATCCCCCCGGCGGCGCCGCGGTTTCCACCTACGCTCTCCTGATGGGGGTAGGAGGAATACTGATGCTGTTGGCGACCGTCAGAGAGGGCGCTTCGCGCGGCCTGCCCCGGGGCCGCGTGCTGCGTCTGTTCCTCTGGTCGTGGACGGCCGGCTGGATCGGCGCCCGTTTGTGGTTTGTGGTGGAGCACGGCGCCGTGCTGGAGGGTCCGCGGTGGCCTTGGCTCTTCCATCCCGCGGCCGGTGGCTTCTCCTCGTACGGCGGTCTCCTCGCGGCCGTCGCGGTGGCGGTGGGATACGCCCGCCTGGCGAAGCTGCCTGTTCCGGCCCTTCTCGACAGCGGCGCCGTGGGTCTGTGTCTGTTCGGCATCGCGGCCCGCCTGGGCTGCTTCTTGGCAGGCTGCTGCCACGGCCGGCCTTCGGAGTTGCCCTGGGCGGTAACGTTTCCCCTGGACAGCCCCGCGGTGCGCCGGTTTGGCGAGGGTGTTGGCGTGCACCCTACGCAGCTTTACGAGGCTGCCGCCCTTGCCCTCATTGCGGTATGGGTCGCCTGCCGCCCGGCCGTTGTCCCCGGTGCAAGGCTCCTCCGGGTCGCGGCATACTACTCTGTGGCGCGCTTCCTGCTTGACGGTTTTCGCGGCGACGCCGCCGTCCAAGGGGGGGCGCTGTCCACGGCGCAATGGGCCAGCCTGCTCGTCCTCGCCGCTTCGGCGGGACTCCTGTGGGTGGCCGGGAGGTACTCATCATGGCGCGTGCGTGCCACCGTCTCTCCCTGTTAATGGGCGCGCTTGGGATGGCCGGAATGTTGTCCGTTTGCGCACAGCAGCGCAGCCAGCCGGCATCCGCCGCCCGCCCCGCGCCCCAGCCTGGGGAGGTGTCGGTCGAGGATCTGGAACGCTCGCCGGAGAAATTCCGCGACCGGCCCGTGCGGGTGTCCGGCAGGCTCGAAAACGAGGGCCGGAACTACTTCACCGACCTGCGGGTGGTCCTGAAGGATGAGGAGGGCCGCAAGGTGCCGGTGCGCCCGTGGCTCCCTGTCAGCCTCCCTCCCCGGCCGCCGTCCGCCCCCACCGGCTCCCCTCGGGCCGTGCTCTCGGATTTCCTCGGCAAGGAGGTGGAACTGACGGCCACCGTCCGCAAGGGAGCTCTGCGCCACTTCGGCGACGTCTGGCACCTGGAAGTCACCTCGGCCCGCGGGAAGTAGCGGAGTAGCGGGCCGGCGCGGCCTCCGCGCGAGTCCCGCCGGTCACCGCGCGGGAGGTTAGGTTCGAGCTCCCATCCCGCCCCGATGCTAAACTAACGTGTAGCGGGCGCGAGCGCTTACACTCCCCGGTCGTCTAATGGTAGGACAGCGGCCTTTGGAGCCGTGAATCGTGG
>CAYRPT010000159.1:0-7827 GCA_964425895.1 uncultured Solibacteraceae bacterium
CGACCACCGCCCGCGTCGTCGCCAGTCCAACGCCCTGTGTGCCCCCCGTGGTCCGAATGCCATAGAAACAGCCAACGAGCGCGATCACGATGGCGAACGCGAACGGTTTCAGGAGCCCCTGCGCGATGTCGTTGTACTCGAGAGCCCGCCAGGAGGTGCTCCAGTATTGGGTGGCCGTGGTCAGCCGCAACAGCGGACAGGAAATCAGATAGCCGCCGATCATGCCGATGAAGTCGGCGATGACCACCAGCAGGGGCAGCACGACGCACATGGCGATCAGGCGGGGCGTCACCAGCTTCTGAATCGGGTCGGTGCCCAGGGCCCGCATCGCGTCGATCTGTTCAGTGACCTTCATCGAGCCCAGCTCGCTGGCGATACCGCTGGCATTGCGCCCGGCCACCAGCAGAGCCGTGAGCACCGGTCCCATCTCGCGCACGAGCGAGATCGACACAATCTGTCCGACCTGGCTGGCGGCTCCGTACGTGTTGAGCGCCCGCGACATCTGCAAGGCGAGAATCGCGCCGCTGAAGAAGCCCGTCAGCGCCACGATAGGCAAGCTGCCCACGCCGATCGACTCCATCTGGAGCGAGATGTCGTCGAAGTAGTGCGGTTTTCGGAAAACGTTGCGAAAGGCGCGGCCCGCGAGGAGAAAGAATTCCTGGAAGGAGAGAATGGGGGGCTTCAGGAAGTCGAGCAAACCGGTCGTTCCTTGGTCACCCACGATGCTACCATAGTGACGCCGCGAGGCCGGCGGTGGGTAGGATGGCCTGCCGGGCACGGTTATGAAAGGATTGACCGACATTCCGGGGATCTTCGTCGGACACCATACCGATCTCGATGCGCTCACCGGCTGTACGGCGATTCTTTGCCCCGGCGGCGCGGTCGCCGGATGCGACGTCCGGGGTTCGGCCACCGGGACAGAGGAGCTGGAGCTGCTATCGCCGTTTCACGTGACCGACCGGATCCATGGCGTGTGCCTGGCCGGCGGAAGCGCCTTCGGTTTGGAGGCCGTGGCGGGCGTGAGGCGCTTCTTGGAAAAGAAGGGTATCGGCTACCGGACATCCGTTGCCCGAGTGCCCCTGGTGCCGGGCGCGATTCTGTATGATCTGGCGCTCGGCCGGGCCGATGTGCGGCCCACGATCCAGACCGGTGAAAGGGCGGCCCTCGCGGCCACCGACGATCCCGTGGCTGAGGGAGCCGTCGGCGCCGGAACCGGCGCCACCGTCGGCAAATACTTCGGTATGGCACGGGCTATGAAGTCCGGGGTCGGCTCCGCGACGGTGGTGCTCACCGGAACCCTCAGTGGTGTGATGGTGTCCGCGCTTGCCGCCGTGAACGCGTTCGGCGATGTGCGCGATCCGGAAAGCGGCCGGATCATTGCCGGCGCCCGGGTGAGGCCGGACTCGCTGGATTTCGCCCCCACCGATCAGGCGATGCTGGCCGGCAACATGCCGCGGCGCATCGGTGAAAACACGACACTGGCCGTGGTGGCCACCAACGCCCGCCTGACCAAGGTTCAGGCTTCCAAACTGGCTCAACTGGCCGCTGCCGGCGTGGCCCGCGTAGTCTCGCCCGTATGGACTACGGTGGACGGGGATCTGGTCATCGCCCTCTCGATCGGAGAGACTCGGGCGCCGCTGGACGCACTGGGCGCGGCGGGAGCCGCGGCATTGTCGCAAGCCATCGTGCGGGCGGTCCGCCTGGCGCCAACGCTGGGTGGGATTCCAGGCCTCGCGCGGCCGTGAGCGCCGAAGCGCTGGCCGGAATCCAGCGCGCCCGCCGGAGCACGGACCAATCCAAGAACCCAAAAACAACTTGCGTCCCGGGTGGGTGATCATTCATCCTAATTGTTGATATGAAGCACAATGGCTTGTCTGTCGTTCTATTAACACTCGCCTTCGGCGTGGTCGCCCCGCTGTTCGGGCAGGGCTATATTAAGTGCTCCGGGAATGTGGGCCGGGCCGGTATTTTTGTGGACGGCAAGTACGTCGGACCGGTGGCACGTTTCACGGTCGGGGAGAAGTACGAAGTGGCCCCGGGCCAGCACGAAATCGTGCTGCGCGACCCTCGATATGAAGACTTCCAGACTTCCGTGACCGTGGAAGAGGGCAAGACCACAAAGATCAAGTTCAAGATGACCAAGAAGCAGCTTCCGTCGCCGCCTTTCGGGCGGGTGCGTTTCGGCGGGGGCACGCCGGACTCCTTCATGTCGGTTGTCGCTGGCGACACCAGCGCAGTCTACCTTAACAACGCCTTCTGGGGCTACGTGGACGAGTTCAACAACGCCGGCAGCGGCCTGGTGATTCCTCCGGGCACCTATGAGCTGAAGGTGGATTCGCCCGTCTACGGCCAGATCAATGAGAAGGTCACCGTCGAAGCGAACCGGGTGACCGTGATTCCGCTTAAGTGGTAAGGACCTGGAGGTTCGCCTCGGACGGCTGGGCAGCGTGTTGAGCACGCACGAAGGGACCCGGGAAATCCCTCAGTGGGAAAGTGTGGGGGCGTTCGATGGAACGTCGGGCGGGGGGACAAAGTCTTAGAGACGAGGAGGACTGAGAATGGTACAGACCGATCCCATCGATCGCCGGCGCATTCTGCTCTCCGGGATCGTGACCCTTGGCTCCGCCGCGCGGGCCGCCGGAGCTCAGCGCTCCGGATTCGGCAACCTGCCGAAGAAAGCCAAGATCGACACCTCCGGCAAAGGCAATCTTTACAGTGGGCTGGCGGGAGAGGAGGAGGTGCGGCGCGCCTACTTCAACCAGACCGGCGGGTCGCGGATTGAGCTTGGTTTTAGCGGCCCCAAGAAATTCAAGCTCATGCTGTACGCGGAGCTTGAGACCCAGCATTCCGACCGGCGGCTTACGCTGGAACTCGTCGGGTCGGACCGGGGCGGTGCGCGTGGCTACGCGGAAGTGAAGTTTAACCGGGATCTGAACGAGATCGAAGCCATGATGATCAGCGGCGAGGTCCAGGGACAGCGCTTCGCCGGCGATTTCCGGAGAAACGACTAGTCCCCCCCAGATCCGGCGGCTTCCATCAGAGCGAGTCCAGCTTCATTACTGCGATATACGGTAGATTGCGGTAGTACTGTTTGTAATCCAGCCCGTAGCCCACAACGAACCGGTCCGGGATCTCAAAGCAGCGGAAGTTCACCGGCACTTTGACCAGCCGCCGGGAAGTCCGATCGAGCAGTGTGCAAATCCCCAGCGAGTTCGGCCCGCGCCCGGCGAGCGTCTCGAGGAGATAGCGCGCGGTGAGGCCCGTGTCGACGATATCTTCGACGAGCAGCACGTCTTCCCCCTCGATGGACTCGTCCAGGTCTTTGGCGATGCGTACCATGCCGGGCGAGCCGCGGTTCGGCGAGAAGCTCGAGATAGCCAGGAAGTCGACTTTGGCCGGGATTTCGATGGCGCGGGTCAACTCCGTCAGGAAAAAAACGGAGCCTTTGAGCACGGCCACCAACTTGAGGTTGCGGTTGCGGTACGCGCCCGTGATCTCGGCGCCGACCTCGCGGATGCGCCGCTGGACTTGTTCCTCGGAGAACAGGACTTTCTCGATGCCGGGCGGCGCGGCGACGGTCATACTTGCATCGTACGCCCCGCCAGCCCGTACTTGAAGATCAGGTTCTGGAAGTCTTTCTGATAGAACACCTGGAGATTCACTCCCGGGTACAGCCGGCGGAGGCGGCGGATCTTGCGGTTCTTCTTGGTCACCAAGGGCTGCTTCATGGTGGTCAGCTCGACATAGAGGTTGAACTCGGGGAGATAGAAATCGGGTGTGAAGGCTTCCAGGACCTTGCCCTGCGCGTCCCATTCGAGCGGGAAGCTGCGCGGCTCGTACTCCCAGGCGATCCGGTAGAAATCCAGGACGCTGGCGAACATCTCTTCGCTCGGGTGGCCGAATTCCTTCGGCCGGAGGTCCACCGCGCCAGGCGGCCGCAACCGGTAGCGGGCCAGGCTGAGCCGCGCCTGAAACCCGATCTCCGCCTCCAGCGGCGCGGGCATGACGCCCTGTTCGAGGAGCCGCCGCAGGGATGCGGCCGACGCCAGCAGATCCGACATCTGTTCCGGTTCGAGCAGCGAAGCGTTCAGGGTAAGGTCAAACAAATCGCTCGGCGGGACGGCCCGGCCCCAGCGGCGGCGCCGGATGTCGCGGCGCTCCTTGTCCTGGCCAGCGAGCAACGACTGGGCCGCCGGGCGATCGAGCCCCTGATCGAGCATCAGCATGCCCGCCCGATAGCCCGCCGGCGCCACCAGATAAGCACGCAGCACGGCCGGGTACTGCCGGAACAAGAATTCAGCGCCGGGGACGCAGGCGACCAGATGATGGCGCGCGGCGAGCGGGGCGACGACAGAGGCCAGCAGATGCGGCCAAGCCTTGTCCGGAACCGAGGCCGGGGGGCCGAAACGCTCCTCGACGAGCTGCATCAAAGCGGACTCGGTGATCAGCTCCATGCCCAACCGCTGCGCGGTGAGACGGGCTACGCTCTCCATGCGGCAGCCCGGCTGTCCGGAGACGGTCAACAGCGCCATTCACGGAAAGCATATCAAACAAATGTGCCCGAGTATGTTAGGGCCTGGTGAATTCACGAGCGCCGCGCGCGCCGGCCCGCGGCGGGACGGGAGGCGCGTGGTGGTGCCGGGAGCTTGCCGTCCGGCCTCAAACACCAGCGGGGACCGCCCGCGGCGCGCAGGACGGAGTCCGTTGCCTCGGCCCAAAGGATTCTGCGAGAATGAAGCGACATCGTTTCGCGGCTATTTCGCTTCCCCTGGCGTTCGCGGGGGCGCGAACCGCCATCAGGAGAAGTTCAGTAGTGAGAGAAAAAGGTGTTGTGAAGTGGTTCAACCCCGCCAAGGGTTACGGATTCATCCAGCGTAACAGCGGGGAGGACGTGTTCGTTCACTATTCGGCGATTCAAATGGATGGGTACCGCACTCTCGATCAGGGTGTGGAGGTGGAATACGATCTCAAGCAGGGGCCGAAGGGGCTCCAGGCCGAGAACGTGAACCGGGTCTAGCCGCCCGTGGCGGAAGTCGGTGCCGGCTTGTCAGAATGCCTGTAAGCTCTTGATTTGCCGTTCGCTCGGATCGACTTCGAGACTTCCACCACGGGGCTCAAGGCGGGCGGGCCAGGGCCGGGCTGAGATTCGCCGGGGCCGCCCGTCGGGGCCGCCCCTTCCCCTGAAAGCAGCTACGGCCGAGGCGAACGTGTCGTCGTGCGCTAACGCCCGGAGATGCAATAGAGCGCCGTCGTGCTGCGGAGGTAAATCTCGCCGTCGGCGATGGCGGGCGTGGCGATGAACATCTGATCCGTCAGCGTGTTGCTGGCAAGCACCTCGTAGCGTGGTGAGAGCCGCAGCACGATCACGTCGCCTTCCTCGCTCGCCAGATACAGCTTTCCCCCCGCGGCGACGGGGGAAGCCTTGAACGTGTAAGGCTGGGGCAGCCGCTGCTGGTGATAGTGCGCCTCACCGGTCTTCACGTCGAAGCAACTGACGAGGCCCCGGTCCGTGACCATGTAGAGTTTCCCGTCATGAAGTACTGGTGAGGGGGTGTAGTAGTTCCCGCGCTGGTTCGTCCAGAGAATCGCGCCGGTCCCGGTGAGATCGCCCCTCTCCCCGAGGCGGATCGCCAGCAGGTTCGGATCCCGATGATCGCTCATCACCACGGCCACACCGTCGTGAACCACCGGCGCCGGGATAACGTTGGTTCCCAGGCCGGCGCACTCCCAGATCAACTCTCCGGTGGCGAGGTCGTAGCTGCGAACCCTGTTCGTGGCGGCCACCACCGCCTGGTTTCGTCCGCCGTAGTCGACGACCACCGGAGGCGCCCACGAACTCACCTCATCTCGGGGTTTGCGCCAACGTTCTGCGCCGGTCCTTTTGTCGAGCGCTACCAGAAACGAGCCCGTTTCCTGGTCGAAGTTCAGCAGCAGCGTGTCGCCCGCGAGAACCGGCGCCACCCCCTCGCCGAACGCATTCCTCATTCGCATCTTCACGCCGAAATCTTTCTTCCAAAGGAGGGTCCCGGTAAGGTCGTAACAGTAGACGCCACGGGAGCCGAAAAACGCGATGAGGCGTTCGCCATCGGTCACTGGTGAGTTCGATGCGAAGCTTCCGTAGCGGTGGTGGTAGCCCTCGTGGGGCGTGGCGACGGTAGCCGTACGCTCCCAAAGGGTTTTTCCCGTATTCCGATCGACGGCCAGGACAACGAACCTGTGCTCTTCAAGGGGCACGGCCGGTAAGCGCCGCCCGGATGCCGAGTCAACAGAGGCTGGCCGTGTCTTGCCGGTTGGAATCGCCGTGGTCAGGAACAGCGTTTCGCCCCACACGATTGGCGAGGAGTTGCCCTTCCCCGGCACCTGAATCTTCCACTTGATGTTCTCGGTGTCGCTCCAGCGGAGCGGCGCGTCAGCCCCGGCAACGCCGTCGCCGCGCGGTCCGCGGTACTGCGGCCACTCGCCAAGCACGACCGTGGCTAGAGCAGGGAAAACAATGAGCCCAGCAATAAGAGTTCGCACTCGCACCCCCAGAATCGATCTCGGTTGGCGCCATCGGGCGCCGCCCAGCCTTCTGCCAGTACTATAACCTAAACCCGCTGAGGTAAGGGGTGGGTGGGGCATCCGGCACACCGGTGGGGAATTTACCCACACTTCACCCATACGAAAGATTCGTAACAAGCTGAAAACGGTAGACGATAAGTTTGGCACGTGACGTGCGATTTTACAGGCAACAAATAAGTCGTCATTGACTTAATAGCATCCCCGGCGGCGGGACCCAGCCCGCCGCCTGCCCCTCCAAGTGGGTTACGGTTTCCCCTCCCCGTAGCCCACTGCTTCGATCAAGGGTCTGCTATCCCTCCAGCAGACCCTTTTCGATTTTCAGGCCGGTCTGTAGGGGCCTTCGCCTTTCTGGGGAACAGTGGTGATTGTTCGTTTTCATCAATGAGGTGCGGCTTCTGCGCCGGAGGCGCGCCGCCGCGCGGTTGGCGCTCAGAAGACCTTCCGGTCCTTTTCAATCCGGTCGAGGAGTTGGACCTGACCGTACTTGTCGGCTAACTCGTGGGCGCGCCGCAACAAGTCGAGGGCCTGCTGGCGGCGGCCGGCCCGCAGGTAAGGCGATACCATCTCGTACAACAGTGCCGGAGTCTTGCCATCGCTCACCGCGGTAACGGCCTCGAAGGCCCGGAAAGCCTCGTCGTAACGATGGCCGGCTACCAGGATGCGGCCAAGGTTCAGGTGCGCCTCGCGGAAGTCGGGGCGGCTGGCGATTGCCTGACGGTAGTGGGGCTCGGCCTCCGCCGGTTGCCCGTTCTGTTCGAGAAGCTCTCCGAGCGCGTTCAGGGTTTCCGGGTGGTACGGGTTGATCTGGAGGGCGCTGTCAAAGGCCGCGCGGGCCTCCTGGAAGCGGTGCTGATCCACAAGCAGCTTTCCGTAAGCGGCGTAGGCGTCATCCTGTTGGGAGTTGAGCCGCAAGGCTTCCTGGTAGTGGCGGACGGCGGCCTCCGCTTCGCCCAGGGAACGCAGCACCGCTACAAGTCGAGCGTGGGCTTCGTCCGCGGCCGGGTCGAGGGACAAGGCGTCGCGATAAAGGCGGGCTCCCTGGCCGGCATCGCCGCGGAGTTCCGCCTCGTAGCCGTACCGAAGCTGATCTTCGGCCCAGACCCTGCCGGGCGCGGCCTCAACCGTCAGCGGGTCGGGCAGGGGCGGCGTTACGAATTTGTGCCGGTCGGCCAGCCGGAAGTGCTCCTGCGCCGCCAGCGCGTTATGGAGTTGCGCGGCGGTCCGTCCCCGGTGCCAGTGTGCGGCGCCGAAGGCGGGAAAGATCTC
>CAYRPT010000160.1:0-592 GCA_964425895.1 uncultured Solibacteraceae bacterium
TAGCGGAGTTGCCAGGCCGCCAGCGGGAGCCGGTAGCGCGAGGCGTGGATCAACTCCTCGATGGATTCGAATTCCTCCCTGGCGTGAAGGTCCCGCGAACGGAGGATGATCTTCGAATCGGACCGCGTTTCGATCGAGCAGCGGGTGTACCGGTCGACCGCGAAATTCACCGTCACGACGCCTTCGTGGTAGAGGCAAAGCGGCCAGATGTCAAGTGTGCCCCCCGCGAGGTCGACGCGGCAAGGAGCCTGGGCGTAGATCTTCATACGGATTGACGCAATTATCGGCCCGCGGCTCGTTTTCACGCAAACCGGGCCCAGGCCGGGGTGTGAGCGGGACCGCCGGTCAAGCCGCCGGCGGCGTGTCGACGACCTGCCAGTTCCTCTCGTCGAAGTACAGTACCTTGCCCTCGCGGTACGACCGGACGGCCGCTGAGATTACCACCTGCGCCTTGGCGCCGGTTTCGACGTCGAGATTAGGCTTCTTGCGGCTCTTCACACACTCCAGGAAGTTCACGATGTGGTCCGTGAGCATATCGGCGCGCCGCACGGGAATTCGGATGTCCACGGTACCCCAGCGGGCGGCGTATTCC
>CAYRPT010000160.1:602-2632 GCA_964425895.1 uncultured Solibacteraceae bacterium
TCACGTTGCGGTCGCCGCGCGAGGCGTCCGGCCGCACGGTGATGTAAGGGGAGTACCGCTCGAATTGGCCGTGCTCCACCATAATGATGGACCCCAGGTGGCCCCGAATGAGGCCGGGAATGTGCTCCGAGTTTGCCATCGAGGAGCTCAGCACCAGAGAATGGCCCTTCTTGTATTCGGCGATCAGGTGGAAGGTGTCGGGGACCTCGCGATCGTGGAAAACCGAGATCGTGCCTCCCGCCATCACCTTGAAGGGGAACTGCGGCTCGCCCCAGCAGATGTTGAGTGGCGCGACGACGTGATAGAAGAGATCGGTGGCGACGCCGCCTGAGTAGTCCCAATACTTGCGGAACCGGAAATAGCGGTCGGGGTCGTAAGGCCTATCCGCGGCCGGGCCGAGCCACATCTTCCAGTCGATGTAGTTCTCTCCCTTGCCGGTAGGCCCGGCGGCGGAATCAATAGGCCAGTTCCACTCACCGTCAGGCGAGTTCCGGTGGTAGGAGCCCTGGCTCATGATCATCTGGCCGATCATGCCGTCGGCGATGGCCTTCTGCGCCTGGCGCCACTGGTCGGCCGACGTCGTCTGCGAACCCACCTGGAGCACGCGGCCCGTTTCCTGGACCGCCTCCACCAGTTGCCGGGCCTCCTCCACCGTGTGGCACATCGGCTTTTCGAGATAGACGTCCTTGCCGGACTTCATCGCCTCGATCGCCATGGTGGCGTGCCAGTGGTCGGGTGTCGCGATCAATACGGCATCGATGTCGTTCCGGGCAAGAAGCTCCTTGTAGTCCAGGTAGCCGTCGCACTTGAACTGCCGCTTGTTCTCGTCAACCCTTCTCTGCCACACGTCGCACACGGCGGCAATCTCCACGCCACCCTGTTCCTCACCGAGGCGCGCGAAGTAGCGGGTAACGTAGGAACCCCGGCCCCCGACGCCGATGGCTCCCAATCGAACTCTTTCATTCGCGCCCAGGACGCGGGAAGGCACACCGACACCGAACGCAGTGCCGGCGGCGCCCGCGCTGCGTAGGAACTCCCGGCGGTTCAGCGGATACGGGGATGATGACATGGAAGATAACCTCAATTGATCTAGGTTCGCTGCCGGGGGCGAAACGCCTTCGCCAGCACGCCTCATTCTATCGCTTTGCCGGGACGGGGGCGAAACGGCGGTGTTGTGCGTTCACCGCGCCGGTGCGGTTGCGCCGAGACCCTTCGAACGCGCGTAGACGTTCAACGCCCGAAGCCAGATAAGGAGGCAGAGCAGGTGTGAGCCCACACTGATCGCCGAGGCAATCTCCCTCGGCTCCAACTCCAGGGAGTAGAGCGATTGCGCAATCGCCTCCCCGGCCATGTTCAGACCGAGGCCGCCGCTGACAAGAAACAAGACGGCTTCTCGGGTCCGGGACCGGATCAGAGCAAACCAGAGGACAAGATTCATGACCGCGGTGACGAAGCTCATGTCGCGGCCTACCAACTGGACATAGAAAATCTCGAACTCACCAGCCCAGTTCCACATAAGACTGGCGGCTACCGTCAGCAACAACAGGAGGACAACCCGAAAACGAACGGCGGAGCGGCGGGGATGGGTGAGTGTGGCGTGGAAGTAGAGAGAGACAACCGCGATGATGCCGGCGAAGTGCCGCGCGATATTGTTGAACCCCCAAATCCGCCGATACCAGCCGCCCCAGGCTTCCGCGCTCATCGCGCCGGCAAAGTCGGCGGTAGCTGTGAGGAACAGAACCAGCAGATAAAAAAAAACGCCAGGGTAATTCCGGTAGAACCCTAGCGTCATCCGGTAGATGACGACCACCTGAAGGCACGTACCGGCGATCCCTAGCGCAATCCAGATCGGCTCAACACCCATGAGCGGTCCTGTGGGGTCCGCCCCGCAGGCCGATTATGCGGTGGACTCCGGCATTCCGTCTATTTCTTCGAGTCCGGACGTGGGTTCGGCCACGGCCCTAAACCAACCATCGGAGGATCCGGGTTCGGCCACGGGCCCAAGCCGCCACGCGTGTCAGGAGGATCCG
>CAYRPT010000160.1:2732-7817 GCA_964425895.1 uncultured Solibacteraceae bacterium
GGAGGATCCGGGTTCGGCCACGGGCCCAAGCCGCCACGCGTGTCAGGAGGATCCGGGTTCGGCCACGGGCCCAAGCCAACCATCGGAGGATCCGGGTTTGGCCACGGGCCCAAAGCCAGCCCGTCATCCGCCGAAGACACAACCGCTGCGCCAGCGGGCAACGCACCTAACACCATCAGTGTTGCACAAAGGATTGAAATGGCAAGTAGTTTTCGCATCTGCACACTACCTAATAAGGGCTATTGCTGAGCAGGCGCGAGAGCAACGCTCGCATCCCACAGGATACTAAGCAAAACCACTTACTAGGTTACTAAGGGCAAGAGTCCAGGTCGGTTAGGAAAAATCCTGTATTACAGACCCAGGCGTCCAGTTGTGGTGGAGTACGGCGGACCGCCCGCCAGCCGCGAGGCGTCGAAACCGGAGGCTACTCGATGGACCCGGTGTAATCCTTTGGAAGAAAGGGACTTCCGGCAAGTGTTTCGCCCGCCGGCGCAGTCCGGCGCCGACGGAGGCCCGGCCAGTCCAGGCGCATGTCGTCGCACACTTCGTCCAGCATTGCAAGCGACGCCACCCGAGTTTCCATCGCGAAGGCGGTCAGGAGAAGATTGTCGCAGATCGCATTGATAACACGGGGAATTCCCTGAGAGCGGATATGGATCTCGGCCAGCACTTCGGGTGGAAACACAGTCTGGTGGACCAAGCCCGCCCGTTCCAGCCGGCTGACCACGTACTCGACCGCCTCATGTCGTTGGAATGGCTGGAGGCAGCAGCGCAGAACGACTCTCTGTTTCAACTGCCGCAGGTTGGGGGCGTCCAGCTTACGGTCAAGCTCCGGTTGGCCGGCGAGGACGATTTGGAGCAGCTTGCCGTGCCGGGTCTCCAGGTTTCCCAGCAACCTGACTTCTTCGAGCACTTCCCACTCCAGGTTGTGCGCTTCGTCGATGATGAGTGCAGTGGTTCGCCCTTCATTCGCCACCTGGAGCAGCAGGCTATTGAGGGCGAACAACACATCGGTCTTGCCGGTCGTCTGGCAGCGCAGATCGAGATCATAGGCGATCATCTCGAAGAACTCCGCCGGCGTGATCCGGGAATTGAAGATGGTGGCGAACTCTATGTTCTGGAAATGCAGGAAATCGCGCAGGCACTCGAGCAGGGTCGTCTTGCCCGTGCCAACCTCCCCCGTCAGCACGATGAATCCCTTGCGGCTCTGGATGCCGTACATCAGGTTCGCCAGGGCCTCTTCGTGCTGCGGACTGCGATAGAGGAAGGCCGGGTCGGGGCTTAGATTGAACGGGCTTTGCGTGAACCCGAAGAACGCGTTATACATCAGCTACCGGACCATCTTCTCGCCGCCGCATCCGCGAGTAGTACAGTTAGTTTGCAGTGTAGCATGCGGCGCCCAACCGTCTTATCGGCAGCCTCCGGCGCCAACCTGAGTTCGAACCTAGCGGTACACTTATGGTTCTATGAGCGGAAGCCCTCTGGCCGGCACCAGGCCTGATCCGACGACCCTCCCCAATATTCCACGGCTGGTGTCGGCGTATTACAGCGGACGGCCCGATCCGGCGACGCCGCCGCAGCGGGTAGCTTTCGGGACGTCAGGCCACCGGGGATCGTCCCTGGCCAACTCGTTCAACGAAGCGCACATCCTGGCCATCACGGAGGCGATCTGCCGCTACCGGAAGCGGGAGGGCACCGACGGTCCGCTTTTCCTCGGGATGGACACCCATGCACTCTCCGAACCCGCTTGGGTGACGGCGCTCGAGGTTTTGGCGGCGAACGAAGTCCACGTCATGACCGATCCGGAGCGCGGCTACACGCCGACGCCCGCCATCTCGCACGCCATTCTCACCTACAACCGCGGGCGCACCGCCGGGCTGGCCGACGGAATCGTAATCACTCCGTCCCACAACCCGCCGGAGGACGGCGGGTTCAAGTACAACCCTCCGCACGGGGGGCCGGCCGGCGCTGAAGCAACTCGCGCGATCGAAGATGAGGCGAATCAGCTCCTTGCCGCCACGCTCGCCGGAATCCGGCGGATCCCTCTCGAGCGAGCGCTCGCATCGCCCACCACCCATGGCCATGACTACGTGGCGGCCTATACGGCGGACCTTGCGAGCGTGCTCGACATGGACGCCATCCGCGGCATCGGCGTGGAATGCGCCGTGGACCCGCTGGGCGGCGCCGGCGTGCGCTACTGGCCAGCCATCGCCGAGCGCTACGGCCTGAAGCTCCGCGTCCTGAATCAGGCGGTGGACCCGACGTTCCGCTTCATGACCCTCGACTGGGACGGCCGGATCCGGATGGACTGCTCGTCGCGCTTCGCGATGGCCAAGCTGATCGCCCATCGCGGCGAGTTCCCCGTGGCCGTCGCCTGCGACACGGACCATGACCGGCACGGCATCGTGACCCAAAAAACCGGTCTGATGAACCCCAACCACTACCTCGCCGTGGCGGTTTCCTACTTGTTCCAACGCCGCGAAGGATGGCGAGCGGATGCGGCCGTGGGCAAGACACTGGTGAGCAGCAGCCTCATCGACCGTGTCGCCGAGGCTGCCGGCCGGCGCGTCGTCGAGGTTCCGGTGGGTTTCAAGTGGTTCGTGGACGGCCTGGCGGGAGGGACGCTCGGGTTTGCCGGCGAGGAAAGCGCCGGGGCCTCGTTCGTGCGGCGCGACGGGACGGTCTGGACCACGGACAAAGACGGCATCCTGATGGGTCTGCTGGCGCTTGAAATCCTGGCTCACGCCGGCCGCGACCCGGGCGAGCTTTACCAGGATCTGACCCTGCGCTTTGGCAACCCGGCTTACGAGCGCATCGATGCGCCTGCCACTCCCGAACAGAAGGCTGTCTTGGCCCGGCTTTCGCCCAAGCGGGTCCGGCAGACCGAACTGGCCGGCGAGCCGATCCGGAGCGTGCTGACCGAAGCGCCCGGCAACGGCGCGCCGATCGGCGGTCTGAAGGTGTCCACCGACAGCGGGTGGTTCGCCGCACGGCCCTCGGGCACCGAGAACGTCTACAAAATCTACGCCGAGAGCTTCCAGGGCGTCCGGCACCTCCACCGCATCCAACACGAGGCGCGGGAATTGGTCTCCGCGGCCCTGGCCGAGTAACTGACGAGGAGTCCCTGTTTGGCCGTCAACATCGAAGTCAAGGCGGCGCTGGCGGATTGGGACAGCGCCTGGCGGACGGCCCAGCGGCTGAGCGGATCCCCCGGGCAGAAGCTCGAACAGACCGATACGTTCTTCCACTGCCCGGCGGGCCGGTTGAAGCTCCGGCGGCTGGGCGAGAATCGGGGCGAACTGATCCTCTACGAACGCCCGGACGAGGAAGGGCCCAAGACCTCGCACTACCGGATCGCCCGTACCGGGGATCCTGATGCGCTGCTGGCGATTCTGTCGGGCGTCTTGGAGACCAAGGGGACGGTCGCCAAGACCCGCTGGGTATTCCTGGTAGGGCAGACACGGATCCACCTCGACTGTGTGGAAGGCCTGGGCGAGTTCCTCGAGCTCGAGGTCGTCTTGTGTCCCGGACAGCCGGAGGAAGAGGGCCGTGGGATCGCCGCGGCGCTCATGCGGGAGTTTGCAGTCGACCCCGCAAGCCTTGTGCGCGGCTCCTATTTCGACCTGCTGACGAAATCCCAGGCCGGCTCGCAGGGTACGGCCAGAAGGAGCAAACGTTCCCGAAAGATCCGGCGCCGAGGGGCGTAGAATCGCTGATGAGCTCGCCGCGCATCCGAGAGAATGGGCAAGAAGGCGAGGCCTGCTGAGCGCTAACCGCGCGCCTCGGCGC
The DNA here is from genome assembly GCA_964425895.1 of uncultured Solibacteraceae bacterium. Lineage (GTDB taxonomy): Bacteria > Acidobacteriota > Terriglobia > Bryobacterales > Bryobacteraceae > CAYRPT01. The sequence goes on from CAYRPT010000160.1 coordinate 6,522, forward strand.
CTCCGGCGCAGAGGCCGCACGTCATTGATGAGACGGAACATTCACTAATGTTCCCTGGAGAGGGTGGGCGTATGTTGACCCGACTCGTCATCCGGAACTTCAAACGGTTCAAATACGCGGAGATACCGCTGGCCAGCCCGGTGGTCTTCGTCGGCCCGAACAACTCGGGGAAAACCTCCGCGCTCCAAGCTCTCGCCTTGTGGGAGTTGGGCTTGCGCCGCTGGAAGGAGAAGCGAGGGGATCGCGGAGCGCCGGAAAAGCGCCCCGGAGTGGCGATCAACCGGCGGGATCTGCTGATGGTTCCGGTGCCGGCGGCCAACCTGCTGTGGCGCGATCTACACGTCCGCAGCGTGCAGAGGCAAAACGGAAAGCCGCAAACACAGAACGTCCGGATCGAGGTGGTGGTGGACGGCAACACCGCTGGACAGGACTGGAGCTGCGGGTTGGAGTTCGATTTTGCGAACGACGAGTCGTTCTTTTGCCGTCCGCTGAGGATGGGAGACGCGAAGGATTCGCCGCGGATGCCGGTCCCCGAGGCAGCCTATGACGTGGAAGTGGCCTACCTGCCGCCCATGTCCGGTTTGGCGTCTAACGAGACGCGTCTCGATCCGGGCGCGGTGAATACAAGGTTGGGCGAGGGACGCACCGCCGAAGTGCTCCGCAATCTCTGCTACGCCGTCAACACGTCGGAGTCGGGCAGCGAACGGTGGGATGAACTCGTCAAGCGGATCAACGCTCTGTTTCAGGTTGACCTCGATCCACCCGAATACATCGCGGAGCGAGGCGAGATCCAGATGAAGTACCGGGATGAACGGAAGGTCCGCCTCGACCTTTCCAGTTCCGGCCGGGGACTGCAACAAACGCTGCTCCTGCTCGCTTACCTGACCCTGCACCCGGGTTCGGTCCTCCTGCTCGACGAGCCGGACGCCCATCTCGAGATTCTGCGCCAACGCGAGATCTATCAGGTGCTGACCGAATCCGCGCGGGCCTCAGGAGGCCAGGTGGTAATCGCGAGCCATTCTGAGGAGCTTCTGGAGCAGGCCGCGAAGACCGGCCCCGACAGCGTCGTCGCGTTTCTCGGCGCACCGCACCGCATTCCGTCAACTCGAACGACGGCGTTGCGCCAGTCGCTCGATATGGTCCGATTCGACCAGTACTATAAGGCCGAACAGACCGGCTGGGCTTTGTATCTGGAGGGCCCCACCGATCTGAACATTTTGCAGGAGTTCGCAGCCAGACTCGGGCACCCCGCTCAACAGGCCCTACGCGCGCCCTTCCTTGTTACGGTGGGGAATA
>CAYRPT010000161.1:0-7797 GCA_964425895.1 uncultured Solibacteraceae bacterium
GTCCCTGGCGCCAACGTCGTCCATGAGGACGGCATCGAACGGGGCGGAGTCACCCCCCACTGGCGCGCCGTCCTCGACCCCGAAGGCCGCATGGTCATCGCCATCACCTTCAATCAGGACATCGGGGACGGTTGGGAATTCGCCGATGATCTGGAGTATCCGGAGAAATTCTCATCGCAGGCCATCAAGCTGGGGGTCAACTACGTGATCTACGCCATGACCCACTAACTAGCCAAGGGCTTCGCCCTTGATTAAGGAGCAAGGAGCAAGAAGCAAGGAGCGAGGAGCAAGGCGGGCAATAACGGACTAACGTCATGCCTGCTATACTAGAGGTCTTCATGCTATACCGGCTCGCCGGACATCACGGGCACCATCCCCAACACGCGCGTCGTGCGCCGCGGCGGGCCGCCTTCTGACCGTTTCGAATCCTCAGGAGTAGCAATCAACCCGCCCGCCGCGAGGCCAGGCGGGCATTGTTGTTTTGGGCGGTATCATGGAACTCGATTTCAGCAAGCTGGGCGGGCTGATCCCCGCCGTCGTACAGGACCAGCGCTCCGGCCGCGTTCTGATGGTTGGCTTCATGAACGAAGAGGCCTACCGGCGCACGGTCGAGACGGGCTACGCGACGTTCTTCAGCCGGTCGCGAAACCGGTTGTGGGTGAAGGGTGGAACGTCGGGACATCGCATTTCGGTGAAGGAGATCCAGACCGACTGCGACCGCGACTGCATTCTAATCCTGGCCGAAGCCCAGGGCCCGGGAGTGTGCCACGAAGGATACGAGAGCTGCTTCTTCCGCTCGCTGAGGAAGGGCGTCTGGGAGGTCAACGCCCAACGAACCTTTGATCCCGCCGCCGTGTACGGAGACCGCCCTTGATTCTCAAGCTTGGAATCCCCAAAGGCTCGCTGCAGGACGCGACCGTCGACCTGTTCCGCCGCGCCGGTTTCATCATCTCCGTGTCCACCCGGTCCTACTTCCCCGCCATCGACGATCCGGAGATTGAATGCATGCTCATCCGGGCTCAGGAGATGGCCCGCTACGTGGAAGACGGCGTGCTCGACGCCGGACTCACCGGCCTGGATTGGGTGCGTGAAAACGACGCCGACGTGGTCACCGTCGCGGACCTGATCTACGCCAAGCAGAGCTTCGGCAAGGTGCGCTGGGTGTTAGCCGTGCCGGAGTCCTCGCCGGTCCGCTCGGTTCACGACCTGGAAGGGAAAATCATCGCCACGGAACTGGTGGGCGCCACCCGGCGCTACCTCGCCGGGCACGGCGTCACGGCCAAGGTGGAGTTCTCCTGGGGCGCCACCGAAGTGAAGCCCCCGGTGCTCGCCGACGCCATCGTCGAGGTGACCGAGACAGGTTCGTCGCTGCGCGCCAACAAGCTCCGCATCGTGGAGACGGTGCTCGAATCCAACACGCAGTTGATCGCCAACCGGACCTCCTGGAACGATCCGGCGAAGCGCAAGAAGCTCGATGACATCCGGCTGCTGCTGGAGGGGGCCATCAATGCGCTGGGCAAGGTGGGCTTGATGCTCAATGTGGAGAAGCACAACCTGACGGCCGTGCTCGAGGTCCTACCCGCGCTCAAGAAGCCGACTGTTTCCCACCTGAGCGACGAGGACTGGCTGGCCGTGAACACCATTCTCGACGAATCCACGGTGCGCACCATCATCCCCCGCCTCAAGGAGGCGGGCGCCCAGGGTATCGTGGAATATCCGCTGAACAAGATCGTGCCATGATCCGGGACGCCGCATGTTGATACGCATCGTGGATTCGAAGCATGCCGGCCGCATCCTGAAACGGAGGGCGGCGCGGATGGCCGATGCCGAGGCGGTGGTGCGGCCCATCCTGGACGCCGTCCGCAAGAGGGGCGACCGCGCCCTGGTCGAGTACGGCCGGCGGTTTGACGGCCTCGATCGCGAGTCGGTGGCCGTGCCGCGCGAGGAGTGGAACGAAGCCCGGCGGCGGCTCCGGCCGGCGTTCCGCCGGGCCGTCCGGGAAGCGGGCCGGAACATCCACGCGTTCGCACGGACGCAGCTTCCGGCCGCGCATTCGCGAACGGCCGCCGCCGGCCTGAAGCTGGGCCAGATTGTCCGGCCTCTTGACACGGTCGCCGCCTACATCCCTGCCGGCCGCTATCCCCTGGCGTCGACGCTGCTGATGACGGCGATTCCCGCGCAGGCGGCCGGCGTGCCGCAAGTGTGCGCCTGCTCACCGCGGCCGGTGGACGAGATCCTGGGAACGGCCGCGATTCTCGGCATCAGCCACTTCTTCCAGATGGGCGGCGCGCAAGCCGTCGCGGCGTTCGCTTACGGCACCCGCACCGTCCCGAAGGCGGACCGCATCGTCGGTCCCGGCAACATCTACGTCGCGGCCGCCAAGAAACTGCTCGCCGGCGAGGTGGGCATCGATTTCGTCGCCGGGCCCACGGAGATCCTGATCATTGCCGCCGAGGGCAACCCTCGATGGATCGCCGCCGACATGCTCGCCCAGGCCGAACACGACACGGACGCGTCCGCCGTGCTGCTCACCACCTCGAAACGGCTGGCTCTGGCGGTGGCGAAGGAAATCGATCTCCAACTGGCTGAGCTGCCCACCGCGCCCGTCGCCCGGCGGGCCATACGGAGCAACTCGGCCGTGGTGATTGTGCGATCCCTCGAAGAGGCCATCGAGATCTCCAACACCTTCGCTCCCGAGCACCTCAGCATCCCGGATGAGTCGCTGCTCGGGCTGGTCCGCCACGCGGGAAGCATATTCATCGGGCCGTCGAGTCCTGAAGCAGCCGGCGACTATGCGGCCGGACCCAACCACGTTCTACCTACGGGCGGCGCCGCGCGCATACGCGGCGGACTGTCGGCCGCCGATTTCGTGAAGGTCATCTCGACCCAGCGGCTCAGCCCGGCGGCGCTCCAGCGGCTGGCGCCCGCGATTACGACTCTCGCCCGCGCGGAGGGCCTGGAAGCCCACGCCCGCAGCGTGGAGGTGAGACAAGGTGAGTGATCCGCTTCAGCCCCGCGGCGCCGTCCAAAGGATGGCGCCCTACCACCCGCCCACGTCGGGACGGGCCGGCAAGCTGCGCCTCGACTTCAACGAGAACACGGTGGGCTGCTCGCCACGCGTCGTCGAGTTCCTCCAGCGCCGGCTGTCGAGGGACGGGCTCGCCGTGTACCCCGAGTACAACGAGGTGAAACCGAAGCTGGCGGCGTTCTTCAAGGTCGCCCCGGATGAGCTTCTGCTGACCAACGGCACGGACGAGGCCATCCAGGTGCTTATGAACACCTACGTCGACGACGGCGACGACGTGCTCCTGCTGCGGCCTTCCTACGCCATGTACCGCTTCTACGCGGAGGTGGCCGGAGCATCCATTCGCGAACTGAGCTACCGCCCGGAGGACTTGTCGTTCCCCCTCGCGGAACTGATCGGCGCGATTCGCCCGGAGACGCGAGCGATCCTGATCGCCAATCCGAACAACCCGACCGGGACGGGCGTCCGCGTGCAGGACATCGAGCTCATCCTCGAGACCGCGCCGGACGCCGCCGTCCTCATCGACGAAGCCTACTACGAATTCAGCGGCGCCACGGTGCTCCCGCTGCTCGGCGAGTACCCCAACCTGTTTGTCAGCCGCACCTTTTCCAAGGTGTATGGAATGGCGGCGATGCGCCTCGGCTGCCTGTTCTCCCAGGCCGGCAATGTGGCGTTCCTGCACAAGTGCCAGTCGCCCTACTCGGTGAACGGCGTGGCCGCGCTGGCCGCGCTGGCCGCGATTGAAGACACCCAATACGTCTGGGATTACGTGACGGAGATCCTGGCCGCCCGCGAAATGCTCTATGTCGGCTTCGAGCAGCGCGGGATCGAGTACTATCCCAGCGAAGCCAACTTCGTGTTATTCCGCGCCGGGGACCGGGCCATCGAGATTCGCGACCACCTCCGCGAGCGCCAGGTCCTGGTGCGGGACCGGAGTTACGAGCTGCCGGGCTGTGTCCGGGTTACAGTCGGCACGCGGGACCAGGTGCAGCGGTTCTTTCAAGCCCTGGAGGAGATCTGGTGAGTCGCTCCGCGGTCATCCAACGCGATACGCGAGAAACGCAGATCCAGGGCCGGCTGCGCATTGAGGGACGAGGCCGCTACGAGGTCTCGACCGGCATCCGCTTCCTCGATCACATGCTGGAACTGTTCGCCCGGCACGGCGGGTTCGACCTCGAACTCAGCGCCACCGGCGATCTCGACGTTGATCAGCATCATACCGTCGAAGACTGCGGCATCCTGCTCGGGCAGCTATTCAAGGAGGCGCTCGGCGATCGCCGGGGCATCAACCGCGCCGGCTACTTCGTAATGCCCATGGACGAGACGCTCGCCGTCGTGGCCGTCGATCTCGGCGGCCGCCCGGCGCTTGCCTATCGGGATCGCGTTCGCGCCCGGACGGTGGGCGACCTCCAGGTTGAGCTGCTGCCGGATTTCTTCGACGGTTTCGTGGTTCACGCGGGAGCGAATCTCCACGCCCAGGTGCTCTATGGCCGCTCGATCCATCACAAAATCGAGGAGATCTTCAAGTGTTTCTCCCGGGCCATGAAGGTCGCCTGTTCGCGGGAACGCCGCCTGCGCGACCAGCTTCCGTCCACCTAGGGGTTGCTATGACGCGGCCCCCGGCACAGGGAGGGACGACACCCCGGGCGGACCACGGAGGCGCCGGATGATCGCAATCTTCGACTACGGCGCCGGCAACCTGCGTTCGGTGCAGAATACTCTGCGCGAAATCGGCGCCGGCTTTGACGTGGTCGACGACACCGACGGGCTAAGAAGAGCCGACAAGATTATCCTTCCCGGTGTAGGCCACTTCGGGCAGATGATCCGGTCGCTCGACGCCATGGGGGTGCGCGAATCTTTCATGGAACAGATGGAGGCGGGCACCCCGTTTCTAGGCATCTGTCTTGGGCTCCACGCTCTGTTCGCAGGCAGCGAGGAGGCGCCGGAACTCCGGGGATTCGGGGTATTCCCGGAAATGGTGACCCGCTTTCCGCGGGACGTTCGGGTCCCGCACATGGGTTGGAACGTCCTCGAGCCGCGCAGACCGTGCCGCCTGCTGCGAGGACTTCCGGACAACCTTTACGTGTACTTCGCCCACAGTTACTACGCGCCGGTAGTGGCCGCCACGGGCGCGGCCTGTACCTACACCCTTTCCTACACCGCCCTGCTTGAACAGGACAACATCTTCGGCGTCCAGTTTCATCCGGAGAAGTCCGGGCCGCTGGGTCTGCGGATCATGAAGAATTTCGTGGATCTCTAGTCATGCTGGCCAAACGCATCATCCCGTGCCTCGATGTCACCGCCGGGCGGGTGGTCAAGGGCGTGAACTTTGTAAACCTGCGCGACGCGGGCGATCCGGTGGAGCTTGCCGGGCGCTACAACGAGCAGAGTGCCGACGAGTTGGTGTTCCTGGATATCACCGCCTCGAGCGACGCCCGCGACACGATGGCGGACGTCGTGTTCCGCACGGCCCGGCGCGTCTTTATTCCCCTCACGGTCGGCGGGGGGATCCGCAGCGTGCGCGACGCCCGCAAGATCCTCATGGCCGGCGCCGACAAGGTCTCGATCAACACCGCGGCCGTCCGCCGGCCGGAGCTGATCAGCGAATTGAGCCAGGAGTTCGGCGCCCAGGCGACGGTGTTGGCCATCGATGCCAAGCGCGTGGCGCCCGGACGCTGGCACGTCTTCACTCGCGGAGGACGGGACGACGAAGGCGTTGACGCCGTGGAGTGGGCGGTGCAAGGAGAACAGCGCGGCGCCGGCGAGATTCTGCTGACTTCCATGGACGCCGACGGTGTCCAGACGGGTTTCGATTGTGAACTCACCCGGACCGTTTCGCGAGCCACGCGGATTCCTGTCATTGCCTCCGGCGGCGCCGGCAAGCCGGAGGATTTCCTGGAAGTCCTCACCGCCGGCGAGGCCGACGCCGCCCTGGCGGCGTCCATCTTTCACTATGGAACTTACACGGTTAACGATCTCAAGGACTACCTCAGCCGCCGCGGAGTTTCCGTCCGGCCGAGCGTCTAGTCCGAAGGACCGCGCCGCGCCGTTGCGCCCCCGCCCATGATCGTTCCCTGTATTGACTTAATGGGCGGCAAGGTCGTTCAGCTCGTCCAGGGCCGCGAAAAGGCGCTGGAGGGAGATACGCCCGGGAAGATGCTCGAACGCTTTGCCGCCTTTCCCGTGATCCAGGTGATCGACCTCGACGCGGCCATCGGCCAGGGCTCGAACGACGACCTCGTGAAGTTTCTCGCGGGCCGGGCCCGCTGCCGGGTGGGAGGCGGCGTCCGCGATGTTCCGCGCGCGGAGCGGCTGGCCGCACAAGGCGCGGCCCAGGTCATTGTCGGTACCGCCGCCTTCAGCGACGACGGTCCCCGCGTCGGGTTCCTGGATTCGCTCCGCTCCGCCATCGGCCGCGACCGGGTGCTGCTTGCGCTCGACTCCAAGGACGGCCGGATCGTCGTCAAGGGCTGGCGCGAGGCCACCCGTTTCGCCGCCGAGGACATCATCCATGGTCTCGAGCCTTACTGCGGCGGTTTCCTCTGCACCTACGTGGATAAAGAAGGAATGATGCAGGGCACCGATCTCGACTGGTTCCGCCGCCTCCGGGCCGCCACCGCATTGCCGATTACCGCCGCCGGCGGCATCACCACCATGGACGACATCGCAACCTTGACCGCCATGGAGATCGATTGCGCCATCGGCATGGCCATCTACACGGGCCGCCTGGATCTGGACGCCCTGGCCCTCCTAAACCGCCGGTACAACCGTTGACAATGGACTGACATCGACCGCCGAGATGAGCGACGAGCGGGTCTTGACGCTGGTAGAGGGGCGGGCTCGAAGCGACAATTTCTGTTTCGGGCCGGCGATATGCGTGCGGCCAGGGATGCCACGGCGCGAATCATTTATTACAATTTGGCTACTTCTTGTTCCCCCTTCCTCTTGTTCGGGAATATATCTCCCGATAATGGTGGGGAGAGGAGTGGATTCATGCGCCTGATTGCACTTGTCGTCGTCTTCGCGGGCATCGTGGCGGGCTCCTCCCGGATTGAACCGGGTCTGCCGCCCCCCCGCCCCGCCGAGGCGGCCTCCGTTCCCGATCCCCAGACGTCCGGTTCGCAGCCGTTGGGGGAATTGGCGCTCGAACAAACCGACACTTCCGGGTTGGAAACAGCGCCGGAGCAAACGGACGGAGTCGCGGTATCGCTGATCCGGGCGCGGTCGGCGCACTCCGCCCCGGCCGACCTGGGACGGACAGACCGCGGGCTCCAAGCGGTGGCGGAACCGGGAGTGGTTGAGCGCATTGTCTCCGCCGACGCCCTGGCAATGCTTGGCGTGAGCGCGGGTCTGTATTGCATCGGCCTCGTGGGCCTGGCGATCGTCGAACGGGTTCTCCAGCGTGAAGACCTGCCGTGAGTGGTCCGCGAGCTATCGCCAGACGTAGGGGGCGACCCCGACGCGGCGCCCGTCGGTGCGGACGGTGATCAGGCCATGGAGGTCCGTGCGGTAGACCGCCGCACCCGCCGCGCCAAGCCGATCGAGAACGCGCCGATCGGGAAAGCGATAGGAGTTCTCGAACCCGACCGAGATCAGCACCACCGCCGGCCGGAGCGGTTCGAGCAGCGTGGGCGTCGTTGACGTGGCGCTGCCATGATGGCCGGCCTTAAGAATATCCGTGCGCTCCAGGGCGCCAGCCATCGCCTGCTCAGACGCCGCTTCCGCGTCCCCGGTGAGCAAGACCGACCGTTGTCCATAACGGATTCGAAGCA
>CAYRPT010000162.1:0-5534 GCA_964425895.1 uncultured Solibacteraceae bacterium
TTCCGGGGAACCCCGATCTCCTCGAGCATTGCGCCGGCCGACTCCAACAGCACCACCAGAAAATTGCAGGCCATCACGCCCGCGGCATGGTACAGCGGGCGGGCGCCCGCGGGCACGTCCAATACACTGCCACCGAGGAGACCGGCGATCTGCCGCGCCCAGCCGGCGGCGCGGCCTTCCGCCGTAGCGCCCCACCAGATCCCCCGCAAAGCCGACAAGCCGCTCTCCGCCGATGCAATGGTTTGCAGCGGATGCAGCACGCCGGTGGAGAATCCGGAGGCGGCCAATGGATTGAGCGCCTCCGGGCCGAGCGCCCCGGCGCAATGGAGGGCTATACCTCCGGCCGCGCCTGCGTCCGCGAGCCGCCGGGCCACCGCCGGGATCACATCATCGGAAACCGTCAGCAGGAGCCTCTCCCCGAGTGCGGGGGCCTCTTCGACCGTCGCGGCCCGGACGCCCGGACCGGCAAACGCCGCTCCCTGACCGGCCCTCTCGGGCGTTCGGCCCGCTACCGCCGCAACCGGCTCCCCGGCCTCAACGAGCAGCCGGGCCAGACTACACCCCAGCTTCCCCGGGCCGACAATGACGATCGGGGCCTTCATCGACATCTTCCACTATACGGCTCTCCGCCGAGGCCGCCGCCGGAAGCCGCTATGATTGAAAAGCTGAGAAGGTGCGGAACTGTGACTGGCAACTGGAAGCAGGAGCTGGACGCCATCATAAAGAAGAGGGATTGGGGATCCCTTCGCGCCCTCGCGAAGGAGCGGCCGCCCCGGGTGATCCGCTATCTTCAAAGCCGGCTCTATGAGCCCGAACCAGAGCGGCGGGAACCAGTCCTCGGAGCGCTGGGCGAACTTGCCCGCGATGCCGTGATCTTGGACCATGAACGCGTTCTGAACCTGCTGCGGCGGTTCGTCTGGGCGCTCAACGACGAGTCGGGAGCAGTTCCGTTCGGCGCGCCTGAGGCGATTGGCGAGATTCTCGCCGCCCGGCCCGAGTTCCAGGAGACGTTCCTGCCGCTTCTTTGTGGTCTACTGACCGAGGAGGAAATGAGCCAGACCGGACCCATCGAGCGGGGTGCCCTGTGGGCCGCGGGCCGCGTGGGCCCAGCCGTCGCAGCCTGCTCGGAAGGAGCCGTGCGGAGCGTCCGCGCGGCTGCGCTCTCGCACCCCGACCCCGCTACCTGCGAGACGGCCCGCCGCGCTCTCGAAGCAATCACCGGGGAGGTGCTGCGATGACGCCCCGGCAGGCGAGGATCGCCCAGGTCCCTTTGCTCGCCGGACTGAGCGCCGCCGAGACCGGCGCGCTTGCCTCCGTCGCGGTCGAGAAGAAGTTCGAGGCCGGACGGGTGTTGTTTCACGAGGGCGAGAAATGCCAGGGCATGTACTTGATCCTGGACGGACGCGTTCGCATCTTCAAAACCTCGCCATCTGGCCGCGAGATCACGCTGGCCGTGGAGACGGCGCCATCCACGGTGGCGGAAGTGCCGTTGTTCGACGGGGGGGCCTACCCGGCCTCGGTGGCGGCGCTCGAACCCGTCACCGCGGCGTTCATCTGCACCGGCGACTTCCAGCGAGTCTGCCGCGAGCACCCGGAAGTGTCGCTGAAAATGCTCGCGGCGGCCGGACGCCGGCTGCGGCAGCTCGTGTCGCTGATCGAGCTGGTCACGTTCGGCAGCGTTCGCCAGCGCCTGGCCGTCACCCTCCTCGAGATGGGTGAGGAAGCCGGGGGCGACGCTTTCGCGCTGAGTCTGACCCATCAAGAACTGGCATCGCGGCTGGGAACGGTCCGGGAGGTGGTGTCCCGCAACATCAGCCGCTTCCAGGCCGAGGGACTGATTCGAATCACGGACCGGATGGTTCATATCACGGATGTCAACGGGCTGCGCCGCGAGGCGGAAACGGAGTTGTAAGCCGCCCGCGGCCCGGGCGGCTGCTCGAGGGGGCCGCCGCGGCCCGTTTCGGGCCCCGTGGGCGCCGGCTTCAGTAACCGGAGTCACTGGCAGCCGCGAGGGGCGACGGTAGACTGGGAGATGTCCGCATGCCGCCGCTCTCATCCTCCCGTTTCCGCATCCCCGCGGTCATTCTCGGGACACTAACGGGTGTCTCGCTCGGGTTGGGGGTCTTCACCTTCGTGTACGCCCGTGGCGGATCCTATCTCACCGACGCCGCCGGCGCGTGTGCCAACTGTCATGTCATGCGCGAGCACCACGAGAGCTGGATGAAGGGCAGTCACCGGTCGGCCGCCGTCTGCAACGATTGCCACACGCCGGCTGGCCTGGCGCCGAAGTACCTGACTAAGATTCGCAACGGTTTTTTCCATTCCTGGGCGTTCACGACGGGTTGGTTTCCCGATGAGATCCAAATTACGCCGCACAGCTTCACTGTCACTGAAGACGCGTGCCGGAAGTGCCACGACGACATCGTAAACGGGATCCAGGCGGTACGCGGGACACACGAAGAGGTTTCGTGCATTCAGTGCCACGCAGCGGTAGGACACCAGTAGCCTATGAGCAAGCTTCCAAGAACGCATTCCGCTGATCCCCATACCGGCCGCGCAATCATAGCGGCCGTCGTGTTCGCCGCGCTGGCGGCGATCGCCATTGCCGCGCTGCTCGTCAACATCCTCGAGCGCAAGCTGGAGGCGAGACGGACATTCTTCCGGGTCACCGCGATCGACGACAATACCGGGGATCCGGCCCGATGGAGTGAGAATTTCCCCCTCCACTACGAGTTGTGGCGCCAGACTGTCGACATGACGCGGACCCGCTACGGCGGTTCCGAGGCGCTGCCGCGAACGCCGTCCGCGATGGACCCGCGGCACGTCATCTCGCAAAGCAAGATTGAAGAGGACCCGCGGTTGGCCCGCATGTGGGATGGTTACGCCTTCTCGGTCGACTTCCGGGAGGAGCGCGGCCATGCCTACATGCTCGAGGACCAGACGTTCACCCGCCGCGTGACCGAGTTCAAACAGCCGGGCACGTGCCTCAACTGCCACGCTTCCACCTACCTCGCTTACAAGCAGCTCGGCGAGGGCGACATCATCGAAGGCTTCGGCAAACTGAACCAGATGCCCTACGCCGAGGCCCGCAAGCTCGTCACCCATCCGGTGAGTTGTATCGATTGCCACGACCCCGAGACGATGCGGCTGCGGATCACGCGGCCTGCGTTTATCGAGGGCATCCGAGCCTACAAGGCGTCCCAGGGCATGCCGGACTACGACGTGAACCAGATGGCCGCCGCCCAGGAGATGCGCTCCTACGTCTGCGGCCAGTGCCACGTCGAGTATTACTTCAAGGGCGACGAAAAGCGCCTGACGTACCCATGGGCGAAGGGGCTCAAGGTCGATCAGATCATGGCCTACTACGAAGAAGCTGGCTTCAAGGACTGGATTCACAAGAAGACCGGAGCTCCGGCGCTCAAGGCGCAGCATCCGGAGTTTGAGATGTGGAACCAGGGCGTCCACGCGCGCTCGGGCGTGGCGTGCGCGGACTGCCACATGCCGTACCGGCGGGAAGGCGGCCTGAAGATCTCGGATCACCACGTCCGCAGCCCCCTGTTGAACATGAACCGTGCGTGTCAGGGGTGCCACCACTTCTCCGAGGAGGAGATGAAGTCCCGGGTGGAGGAAATCCAGGGCCGGTTCTTCGGCGCGCGCAACATCGCGATGGATGCCCTGATGGAGCTGATCGACGACATCGCCGCCGCCCGCAGCGCCGGCGCGCCGGAAACGCGCGTGGCCGAAGCCCAGGGATTCCAGCGGAAGGCCCAGTTCTACCTCGACTTCGTGGAGGCCGAGAACTCCACGGGATTTCATGCTCCGGGCGAGGCCTTGCGGATTCTGACGGAATCGGTCAACTTCAGCCGGCAGGGACAGAATGCGGTCAAGGCGGGGAGCGCCAGGCGCGCCGCCAGCAATCAGACGCCGGCGCCGGCGGGCGACTGAGGTCCCCCGGGCACAATCAGGGGAACAGCCGCTCGGACAGCAGCTTTTGAAGCCGCGGGCTCGAAGGATAGGGATGACCGCGATACTGGCGGAAGCCCTCTCCCATCTCGAGGCCCGCGCGGTGGCCGACCTCGCGCGTCCAGCGTTCCATCATCTCGAGGTACTCGTCGATGCCGTGCTGTTTGCGGAGCCACTCGCGCTGCGAAGCATGACACGCGAGCATCTCCCTCTTTCGGGCGAACACTTTGGAAACATCCACGGTGAAATCCGGCCGCACCGGAACGCCCTCACGTGTGACGCCGCTGATCGGATCCATGAAGTACAGGTGCGGAATCGCCTCCAGCGGCGGATCGGTTCCCCAGGCTGATGTATCGTAGTTCGGCGCGGAGGCGGCGAAACAGGCATCCAGGACGAGCGCGCTGGTGGCCTCGTGATCGCACATGTAGTCCGCCGGCGAGGCAGTGATGACGATCTCCGGCCGCCGGCGGCGCAAGGTCGCGCACACCCGTCGCCGCGATTCGTCGGTGGAGAAGATGGCCAGATCTTTGAAGCCCGCCCAAAGATACGCCGCGCCGATCAGTGCGGCGGCGCTCTCGGCTTCCCGCCGCCGGATGCCGGCGATGGTCGCGGGCGGCAGCGTGGCGGAGCCGCAATCCCCCGCCGTCATCGTAGCGATGGTGATGTCGTGTCCCTGCATCGCGAGCAGCGCTAGCGTGCCGCCAGCGAGGATCTCGCAGTCGTCGGGGTGAGCGTGAATCGCTAGAATCTTCATAGGGTCACCTGACGGAGGCCGGCCGCCGCTGGCGCCGTGGATCTCGGCCCGGGGCGGCTGTCCGCCATACTAAAGCTCCTTCACCGCTGCGATGATCTCGTTCACGGCCTTCTTACCGTCCGAGAAGAACATTAATGCGTTGTCCAGAGCGAACAACGGGTTCGGGATGCCGGCGAAGCCCGGACTGAGCGACCGCTTGACCACGATCACCGTGTGCGCCTTGTCGACGTCCAGAATCGGCATCCCGGCGATGGGGGAGTTGGGATCGGTGCGCGCCACGGGATTCACCACGTCGTTGGCGCCGATCACAATGGCGGCGTCGGTCTGGGCGAACAGCGGGTTCACCTGGTCCATCTCGAGCAGCTTGTCGTAAGGCACCTCGGCCTCGGCCAGCAGAACGTTCATGTGGCCGGGCATTCGGCCGGCCACCGGATGAATGCCATACAGAACTTCCGTGCCGCGGGCTTCCAGCATGTCGGCAAGCTGCCGCACCGTATGCTGCGCCTGCGAAACAGCCAGCCCGTAGCCGGGCACGAAAACCACCCGGCGCGCGTTCTCGAGCACCATCGCGATCTCCTCCGCCGACGTCGCCTTGATTCTGCCGGCGTAGACCGAGTCGGCGGACGGGCCGCCGGCGGCCGCCGCGGTGCTTCCCACACCGCCGAACAGCACGTTGGCCAGGGACCGGTTCATCGCCTTGCACATGATCGAGGTCAGAATGATACCGGAGGCCCCCACCAGCGAACCGGCGATGATCAGCATGTTGTTGGACAGAACAAATCCAGTGGAGGCGGCCGCGATACCCGAGTAGGAGTTC
>CAYRPT010000162.1:5544-7793 GCA_964425895.1 uncultured Solibacteraceae bacterium
GATGGTGATGAGGATGCCAAGAATCGAGGAAATCACCACCAGTGCCCAGTACACGTTGATCTGCGACGGGTCGACGACAATCCAGCCGCCCAGCACGGCGGCGCCCCCCAGCAGCGCGGCGTTCAACAGATGCTGCCCCCGAAACAGCACCGGGTTGCCCGAGACGATTCCCTGGAGCTTGGCATAGGCCACCAGCGAACCCCAGAAGGTGACCGATCCGACCAGTCCGCTGAACGCGGTGGCGACCGTGAAGTCGGCTCCGACAGACTGACCAACGTGCAGTGACTCCGCCAGTGCGGCGCCGGCCACCAGGAGCGAAGCCCCGCCGCCGAACCCGTTAAACAGCGCCACCATCTCCGGCATGGCGGTCATGGGAACGCGCGCCGCCGCCACCGCGCCCACGGCGCTTCCCACTACGACGCCCGCCAGAATCACCTTGAAATCGACGATGCTGCGATTGGCCAGTGTCACCACAATGGCGATCAGCATACCCACGGCGGATATCAGATTGCCCCGGACCGCGGTCCTCGGGTGCGCCATTCCTTTCAGGCCGTAGATGAAAAGAACGCTGGCGAACAGGTAGGAAAGATTGATCAGGGCGTCCATGAAAACCTCGGCAAGCTACTTCTTCCGGAACATCGCGAGCATGCGGTGGGTTACGTAGTAGCCCCCGACGACATTAATGGTGGCGAACACCACGGAAAGGAACCCGAGGATCGTGGTGAGCAATGTGTGCTGCGCGCCGGCCGACAGGAGCGCCCCGACCAGTGTGATGCCGGAGATCGCGTTTGATCCCGACATCAGGGGCGTGTGCAGCGTCGGCGGAACCTTCTGGATAACCTCGAAACCGACGAAGATCGCCAGCACGAAGATGGTGATGGAGATGACGATCGCATCCATGGCAAACTCCTATTGAATCCGGGTCGGAGATTCACTCAGCCGGGCGAGCACCTCCGGGTGGACGACACGGCCGTCGCGCGTCAAGAGGGTCGCCGCGGCTATCTCGTCGCCGGGCTTCACCTCGAGATGGCCTTCCTTGAGGAGATGGAGCAGGAACGTTTGAATATTTCGCGAGTACATCTGCGAAGCGTGTACCGGTACCATGGCAGGCAAGTTCGCCGGGCCCAGGATCTTGACGCCGTTCGCGTCCACTTCCTCGTCCGGGCGGGTAAGCTCGCAGTTGCCGCCACGTTCTGCCGCCACGTCCACCACCACGGAGCCGGCGTGCATCGCGTGCACCATGTCCGCGGTCACCAGGATGGGCGCCTTCTTGCCCGGGACAGCCGCGGTGGTGATGACCACGTCGGATTCGGCAACCGCGTGCATCATCATCTCCCGCTGCCGGCGGTAGAACTCCTCTTCCTGAGCCTTGGCATAGCCGCCCTTGTCTTCGGCGCCTCCGGTTTCCAGGGGGAGTTCCAGAAACTTCGCTCCCAGGCTCAGCACCTGCTCCTTCACGGCCGGGCGGACATCATACGCGGTCACCACGCCGCCGAGGCGCCGGGCCGTCGCGATGGCCTGAAGCCCGGCAACGCCCACGCCGATCACCAGAACCTTGGCCGGCGCAAGGGTGCCGGCGGCCGTCATCAGCATCGGGAACATCTTGGGCAGGTGGTCAGCCGCCAGCAGCACCGCCTTGTAGCCCGCAATGGTCGCCATCGAGGACAGCGCGTCCATCGACTGCGCCCGGGTGATGCGTGGCATGAGCTCCATGGAGAAGGCCATGACTCCGGTCCGCGCCATCTCTTCGATGGCGGCAGGGGAACCCAGGGGATCCGCGAAGCCGATCACGGATTGACCGGCCCGCAGCAAGCCCAGGTCGGCGCCCCCGTGCGGGTTGGCGCCGTAGGAACGGACCTGAACGATCACTTCAGCCTGGGCGAATACCTGGTCGCGTGAAGCAGCTAGCCGTGCGCCTTTGCTCGCGTACTCGGCATCCGCGTGGCCGGCGCCGGTGCCGGCTCCGGCCTCGATGACCACCTCCACGCCTGCCTTCCCGAGCTTGTCCAGGGCGGCCGGCACAAGGGCGACGCGGCGCTCATCGGGGAACGTCTCTCTCGGTACGCCAAGGACCACCAATATCCCTCCTTAAATGACAGCGCTTCAACAGTATACCGAGTATCTGGGGGGAACCGTTGGGGTTCCAGCCGCCCTGCCGTGTCCTCGGCCGTGCGGCGGGGTATCCTGGTCCGTGGATGGATCCTCGTTCCCCCACCAGCCGGCTGCTGGTTGGCCTGGCGGTCACTCTG
>CAYRPT010000163.1:0-4369 GCA_964425895.1 uncultured Solibacteraceae bacterium
CGCTGACGTCGATGGGCCACTTCACGGCCGCCCCGGCAAGCCGCGGAGCAGCGACCGAGGCCGCGCCGGCGGCGCCGGCCAACTGCATCACATTTCTGCGCGAGAGGTGTCTGCTCACGGTAATGTGCCTCCTTTGCACCCATCCATTCTGTCCCGCCGCCTCACCGAGGGCAACTCCACGGAATCCGCGGCTTGAACCCGGTTTGGCCACCGCCCCGCCGCCGCGCGCTCGTGACGGCGCGATGCCCCGGGGAATCAGAACGGCCGGCGCGGGCCGGTCACTTCTTCCAAGTCATGAGGGGTTCAAGGTCTTTCAGAATCTCGTCGAGGTAGCGGGAGGCGACTTCGTCCATCGGCATGGCGCCGTTGCGCTTCAGCGGGCAGGCGATGACGCCGCGGCGGAAGAGGACTTCCTTGTAGCAGCCGTTGAGCTGGGTCTCATAGAAGAACAGGGGCGACATTTCCTTGTAGATATGTTTCGCCCGATCCTGATGTCCTTTCTCGAGGGCGTCCCACAGCGCCACGACGACGTCGGTGACGTGGCAGCCGGGCATCTGGCCGGCGCAACCGCGCCGGTGCTCCTCGATGAGATAGCGGCCGCCGGCGCCTCCGAAGACTCCCGCGCAGAGGCCGCCGCCGTTCTTGAGGATGGCGGTGGTTCGGAAGGTCGTCGGCGCGGTCTCTTCCTTGATGTACTTGACGTGCTCGATTTCACGGCACATGCGGAGCATGAAGGGCGCGGGCATCGGCGTGCCGGCGGGTGGGTCGTGGTCCTGGAGGAAGACGGGCAGACGTCCGGCCTCGGAGATCTTCCGGTAGAAGTTGAAGATCACCTCTTCGCTCGCGACCCCCCGGGGCGGCATGGCGATGACGGCGTCGGCGCCGATTTCGCGGGCGTGGGCGGCGAAGCGGGCGGCGTTCTCCTGAGTTGAGGCGTTGACACCGATGACCACCGGGAGGCGGCCGGCGTTGCGTTCAACCAACACTTTGTCGAGTTGGATGCGCTCGTCGTCGCTCAGAGCGAACCATTCGCTGGCATTCACGGGATATACGAGGCCATGGGCGCCGCAGGCGATGCAGAAGTCGACGACGCGGCGAAAGCCGGGTACGTCGATTGCCCCGTCCGGCCGGAACGGCGTGGAAGGAATGGTGAAGACACCTCGAAAGGGTTGCTTGGCGGCAGCGGCGGCCGCGGGGGGAAGCGCCGCGGCGGTGGTTTCGAGGAAGGTGCGTCGGGTCATCGTGAATCTCCTTACCGAGGTCAGGACCGGCCGGCCCATCGAAAGCCACGCCCGGGGCGCGGCTTCCAATACCTTCCGGGCGCAGGCGACGGCCATGGAAGCGTGCCGCCACGCGCGGTCCGAGAAGGACGCGGACGAGCCGTAACCGCGAGGCGGCAGCGCGTCATTTCTTCGTTCCTCCGGTGCGTTTCTCCCAGCCGTCTTCAAAAAGGCGAAGGAAGTTGTTCGGGCCGTATGGGTGCTTGGACACTTCGTTTTCGTCGATCTCGACGCCAATGCCGGGGCCGTCGGGCGGCTCAATATAGCCGGACTTGACGCGGGGGACCCCGCGGACGACGTCGTGGGCCCAGGGGTCCAGGAAGTCGTCGAAGCATTCCTGGATGAGGAAATTGGGCATGGTGGCGTGAATATGGGTATTGACCGCGGTATTGAACGGACTCTGCGCCTGGTGGAGGGCGACGAAGGCCTCGGCAGCTTCGGCGATGGCGGCGGCTTTGCGAGCGCCCATGATGCCGCCGATGCGCAGCGTTTCGGGCTGCACAATATCGACCGCGCGCGCGGCGAGCAACTCTTCGAAGTCGCGGAGGCGGCTGAACCGCTCGCCGGTGGCCACCGGGACGCGGATGGCGCGGGCCACGGCATTGGTGGCGGCGATGTCGCTGGACATCACCGGAGTCTCAAACCACATCGGACGGTACTCTTCGATGGCCTGTCCGACGCGGATGGCGGTGGTGACGCTGAAGCGGTCGTGCCCTTCGATGAGGAGGTCGACTTCGTCGCCCACGGCGTGGCGCACCGCGGCGATGATGCTCAGAGACTTCTTCTCCTCGCCGGCGTCGAAGAAGCGGTAGGTACTGCCGAAGGGATCGAACTTAAGCGCCGTGAAACCCATGGACTTGACCTTTGCAGCGCTCTCGGCGAACGCCGCGGGCTCGCGCGGACCCTTGTACCAGCCGTTGGCGTAGACGCGGAGTGACAGGTGCTGTTTGCCGCCCAGCAGCTTCCAGATGGGCGCGTTGAGAGTCTTGCCGAGGATGTCCCAGCAGGCGATCGTAATGCCGGCCATGGCGCCGTTCGTGCCCAGGAACAGGCCTTTGTGCATGCGCTGCCAAAGGCGTTCCGGGTGGAGCGGGTCCTCGCCGATAACGAAGCGACTGAGCTCATGGACCTGCGTTTCGGGGGCCTTGGTCTCGAGGCCGCCGGTAGCTTCGCCCCAGCCACTGAGGCCTTCGTTGGTGTCGACGCGGACGAAGAGCCAGTTCTTCCACGGGTTGCCGACGACGAAGGTCTTCAGACCGGTGATCTTCAGGTTGGGCGCGTTCCGGGCGGCCTGGGCGGCGAACAGAGTGTGGCGCGCGGCGAATGCGGCGGCGGCGGTGCCGATGAGGTCGCGGCGCGATAGGCCGGAGGTCATGGCGGGTCCTCCTCTCCGGGGCTGTCGACGAAGTGCGAGTACAATCCAGCCGGGACTTCCATTCCGTCCTCCCGGGCGGGCTCAGTATACATCAAATCGGCGCCGCGGAGGCCCGGGCGTCAAGTTCTCACGCCGAATTTCATACTAGAATACTCCGGCGCGGACAGGGTCCGGCTGTACCTGAACGGCGAGCAGATCGGCGAGCACCGACCGGCCGGGAACAGCGATTCAAGGCCAGCTTCACGGTGCCCTACACGCCCGGCGAATTGAAGGCGGCCGGTCTTCGCGGCGGTCGTGAAGTCGCGGAGTCCACGCTCGCCACGGCGGGAGATCCTGCGCGGCTACGACTGACCGCGGATCGCACCACCCTCCTGGCGGACGGCCAGGATCTCTCGTTCGTGACCGTGGAGGCCGTGGATGCGAAAGGCCGGTGGCAGCCGAACGCCGTTCAGGAGATTGAATTCGCGCTCAGCGGGCCGGGAGTGATCGCGGCCGTGGGTAACGGAGACGGCCGGGACGGCGCGTCGTACCAAGGCAACCGGCGCAGACTTTTCCAGGGGCGGGCGCTGGCGGTCATCCGCGCGTCGAAGCAGACCGGGCCGATCCGGCTGACGGCGACAGCGCCCGGCCTGAGCGATGCAGCCGCAATCATCCAGGCGAAGGCGGCGGCTCCGCGCCCAGCCTGCGCGAACAGTAGCCCGGCCAGCAAGACGGCACGGCTTGCGAGCGGAGGCGAGCCTCGGGCATGACACGCGGGGGCCGTTCGTTTCGGTAGGATTGACGACATGTTGACGCGGCGATCGCCGTCGCCTTGATTGAACAGAATCGCGAATTCCCGGCTGCGCCACCAAACAAGTGGCGAGCGCCATCGAGAGTGAGCAGTACAGAAGGTAAGCCTCTCGCATCTCTGCCTACTCGATCTGCAGATTGCCTATCGAAACGCAACCGGAGAGATCTGGCGGTAGCGGGCGAGCCCAGCCGGCATTCCGAGAACTCCCTGCACAGGGACGCTCCAGATTTCCTGCCCTTGGTCGACAATCACGAAGTGTTCAACTCCTTCGCCGGGAATCTCGACGCCATCGGCGTCCTTCAGGGTGTAGGTCCAGCTTCCCGTGCAGTCCGGATTCACCTCGACGACTGAGCCGGCATATTCTCCACGGAGTATTTCCCCGCCCATGCTAGCCGTGAACGTTCCGCTCATTTCCTGATGGTGATCCACTATGCCTCGGGTCAGAAGTCCCGTCTCGACCGGAACCGGAGACGTTTCACCGGGAACGATCACGAATCCCTCCAAAGACCCCGACCATGTTCCGCGAGCCATTTGCGGAGAACAGATGCGCATGCCCGCGGAGATGGGCGGCGGCACCCGAGCCAAGCGCTTCCACCGGCACTGCCAGACTGCGGGTTTACCGCGGAGCATTCCGCCGACAGCGATCGTTTGGACCTCGTTTCCGTTGTCCGTCACGAGAATATCTTCGGAGAGCGTCCAGCCGCCCGGCGTCATCGCGTTGAGCGTGCCGGTGCAATCCGGGTTGACCGAGATCGTACCGGCCATCACAGAATTCGTGTTGACCACGCCGCCCGTGGTGCAGACGAGTTTGATCGAAGCCTGGCCGTTGAAATCGATGGAGACCAACCCTACGCATGCTCCGGGGCCGGAGACCGGAGGCGGATTGTTGGTCGGAAACACCGTTCCATGGCTCGATGCGGCCCA
>CAYRPT010000163.1:4379-7777 GCA_964425895.1 uncultured Solibacteraceae bacterium
CGCGTGGAGCAAACGGATTGGGCGTCCAAAACGGCGCAGAACAGCAAAAGAAGAGCTATCGGAAACGTGCGAGATCTCAGTAGTGACATTGTTGAACCTCCGCGGATAGTGTAGGAGAGACGCTATCAACGGAAAAGCGGCAATACGCGTCATTAGAAATGTGCCGCATTTTGCCGCATCTCTGGTAGACTGAACCTGAAACTCCGCGATGGAGGTTCCGCCATGAGCGTACGCGACCCGGCCGAGCGGCCCCGCTCCCTCGCCCCCGGCGACCTTCTCGATTCTTGGAAGGAAATCGCGAGTCACCTCAAGCGCGACATCCGCACGATTCAACGTTGGGAACAGACAAGGGGGCTGCCGGTGCGCCGCCTGCCCGGCGGCGCCAAACCGGGTGTCTACGCGCTGAAGTCCGAACTGGACGCCTGGCGGAGAAATACGCAGCTCCACCTGGTCGTTCCGGCGGAGAAAGCCGCGCAGCGGCCTCGAACCCCGTCGGTGGCGGTCCTGCCATTCGCGAATTTGAGCGCCGACAAAGGCAATGAATATTTCAGCGACGGCTTGGCCGATGAGATCATCACCGCCCTGACCCGCGTACCAGGCCTACGGGTGACGGCGCGCACGTCGTCGTTCGCCTTCCGCAGCAGGGAGCAGGACGTCCGGCGCATCGGCGCGGCGCTTGGGGTGAGCGCAATTCTCGAGGGCAGCGTGCAGCGGTCCGGCGGGCGAGTCCGCGTATCCGCGCAGTTGGTAGATGCGAACGACGGTTTTCATCTCTGGAGCGAGCGCTTCGACCGTGAGTTGGCTGACGTATTCGAGATCCAGGATGAGATCTCGCGCGCCATCGCCGGTGCGCTCGAGGTGAAGCTGGCGCCTCCGCCGCCCTCGCGCCGGGCCGCCAGCTTGGATGCCTACAACCTTTGGCTGAAAGGCCGCTACCAGCACCAACGGTACAAAACGATCGAAGGGATCGTAAGCTGCAAGACTTGCTATGAGCAGGCGATTGCCCTCGATCCGTCGTTTCCGCAGCCGTACCTGGGTGTCGCCGAGTTGTATCGCGGTTTGGCGGAGTGGGGTATTGTGCGCCCGAAGGACGCGGGCGCAGAGGGCTGGTCGGCTGTCCGGAAGGTATTGGAGTTGGATGATTCCCTTGGCGAGGCGTACGCTCTGTCGGGCGCGTACCGGGCATGGATCGACTTCGACTGGAAAGGGGCCGAGGCTGATTTTGAACGGGCGGCGCGATTGAACCCAGCCGCGATGGAGACCCATTGGCTTCATGCGATGACGTGCCTGTTACCGCTCAACCGCCTCGAGGAAGCGGTGCAAGAGTTGGAGCGTGCAACCGAGTTGGACCCGTTCTCGCCGCTCGTACACAGCCATTTCGCGTGGCTGTTGGCGTTTAAGCGCGAACCCGGCCGCGCTCTGGAGGAGATCGAGTCCGCCCTGGCGTTGGACTCCGAGCACGCCGCTGCTCTGGGGCTTCGCGGGTCGGTCCTGTACTACGCCGACCGGCTTGAGGAGGGCGTCGCGTCGTGGGAATTTATGGTGCGGCGAACTGGGCGTGCTCCGACAGCGATCGGCGTCCTCGGCTACGGTCTGGCCCGGCTGGGGCGGCGCGTCGAGGCGCGAGCCATCCTGGCCGAGCTCGACGCCGCCGAATCCCGGTCCTACGTGACACCTATGAGCCGCGCCTGGGTCTACCTCGGTCTGGGCGAGTTTGATAATGCTTTCGAGTGGCTCGATCGAGCGGTCGAGGAACGCGACCCGCACATTCTCCATTTCCCCTGCAAGCCGGCCTACGACCCGATGCGGCAGGACCCGCGGTTCCCCGCACTACTGCGCAAGATGCGGCTCGCCTGAAGAGCGGAGCGACGTCTCGCGCGACGGCGAGCCTCGGGCATGAGACGCGGGGGCCGTTCGTTTCGGTAGGATTGACGACATGTTGACGCGGCGATCATTTGTCGGCGCCCTGGCCGGAACAGGTTTCGTGACCGCGGCCGCGGCGCATCGGCCCAACATTCTCTCCCTTTCGGTCGACGATATGAACGACTGGGTCGGATGCCTGGGCGGCTATCCGGGTGTTCGCACACCGAACATCGATGCGTTCGCGCGCCGCGGCGTCCTGTTCCGCGACGCCCATTGTTCCTCCCCGGTGTGCAATCCTTCGCGGACGGCTCTGCTGACGGGAAAGAGGCCATCCACGACCGGTGTCTACACGAACGAGCAGTATTGGCGGCCGGCTCATCCCGCCATCAAGACGCTGCCGGTGTTTCTCCGCGAGCACGGCTACTACGCCGCCGGCGCGGGGAAGGTTTTTCACCATGTGGCGGGGTTCAATCCCCCGGATCAGTGGGATGAGTTCCAGTTACAGGAGTTCGACGATCCCTGGTATCGGCGCCTGGAGTGGTATCCGTGGGTGAAGAAGGCGCCGAACCCGCCGGGGCATCCCTTCAACGGCATGGCGGGCGACAACTTCGCCGGGGAGTTCGACTGGGGTGTGTTGCCGAATCGTCCGGAGCGGACGTACGGCGACATGGCGGCCGTGCGCTACGGCCAGGAGTTCCTGAAGAAGAAGCACCACCGGCCGTTCTTCCTGGCGGTCGGGCTGTGGCATCCTCACATCCCGATGTTCGCGCCGCAGCATTACTTCGATCTCTACCCGCGGGACAAGGTGCGGCTGCCCGAAGTCCCCGGAAACGATCTGGAAGACATTCCGCCGATTCCGCAGAAGTGGGCGGCAGTGCGGCGGGACGAGCACGAGCGCATCCTCCGGGAGGGAAAGTGGGCCGACGGAGTCCGGGCGTACCTGGCGTGCATCAGTTTCGCGGACGCGATGGTAGGGCAGGTCTTGAAGGCGCTCGACGAGAGCGCCTACGCGAAGAACACGATTGTCGTGTTTTGGAGCGATCACGGCTGGCACCTGGGAGAGAAGCGGCACTGGCACAAGAGCACGCTCTGGCAGCGATCGACACACGTGCCCATGATTTGGGCCGGTCCGGGCATACGGCAGACCGGGACGGACCGCAGGCAGCCGGTCGAGTTGCTGGACATCTATCCGACGCTGGCGGATCTGTGCGATCTTCCCCCGCCGGATGACCTGGACGGGGTGAGCCTGGCGCCGCAGTTGCGCCGCGCAGGAGCGAGGCGGCGTCCGGCAGTGACGACCTATCTGCCCGGCAATCACGCGGTGGTCACGGAGAAGTGGCGGTACATCCGTTATGCCGACGGCACCGAAGAGCTGTATGACCGGGTGAAGGATCCGGACGAATGGGACAACATCGCGGCCGACCCCCGGCACTCGTCGTTGAAGGAGCGCCTGGCGTACTGGATGCCGGAGGAGAGCGCGGCTCCCGTTCCGGACCGCGACGCATACGATTTTGATTTCGGAACCCACACCTTTA
>CAYRPT010000164.1:0-7711 GCA_964425895.1 uncultured Solibacteraceae bacterium
TTCAACGTGTACTTCTTCGCGTTGTACCGGGGCCTGCGGCGGGACTGGCTCGAGCGGTTGGCCGGCGAGCTGTTCGAACACGTGTTCCGGCCTCACCTGTACGCGGGCGCCGCGTCACTCCTGGAGGCGGAACGCTCAGCCGGTTATAGGCCGGTGCTGGTCACCGGAAGCCTGGATTTTGCGGTGGAGCCACTGGCACGCCATCTGGGATTCGCGCACGTCATCTCGAACCGTCTCGTTTTCGCGGGTGGTGTGGCCACCGGCCAACTGGCGGCTCCGGTGATGGCGGGGAGTGAAAAGGTCGCCGCGATCCGGCGCATGTGCGGCGAGCACCATGTGGAGACGGCGCAATCGAAGGCATATTCCGACAGCCTGTCGGATCTACCGATGCTCGAAGCGGTCGGACTACCCGCGGTGGTTCACCCGGGCCGGCGCCTGCGCCGGATCGCCCGGCGAAGAGGCTGGCCCATACTGGATCTGCGGGGAAAAGACTCTCGCGCCCGAGACTCCAACCTCCACAACGGCCAAGGGAAATGAGCAAACCTATTCTGATCACCGGCGCGACGGGGTTCCTCGGTAAACATCTGGTTGAGTGCCTCCGCGCGCGTCCGGGTTGCCCGCCGCTTCGCATTTTCAGCTTTGGCCCTTGCGTGTGGGAAGGCCGGGACGGCTTCGAGACGGTCGAAGGCGATATCTGCAACGCCTCTCAGGTGCATCGCGCGATGGAAGGCTGCGGACAGGTCTTTCACCTGGCCGGAATCGTCTCGCGCGACCCCCGCGACCGCCGGAGGCTCTTCGACATCCACGTCGGCGGAACGCGCAACATCTGTGAAGCCGCGCTCAAGCATCGCCCCGAGAAGATCGTCTGCGTCTCGTCGTCCGGCACCATCGCGGTCAGCCGTAAACCCGAGATTCTGGATGAGACGGCCGATTACCCGCTGAACTTGATCCGCCACTGGCCCTATTACGCGAGCAAGACCGAGGCCGAGCGGCTGGCGCTTGACTTCGTGCGAAGACACGGCCTGCCGATCGTGGTGGTGAATCCCGGCCTGTTGCTCGGGCCCGGAGACGAGATGGGTTCTTCCACCGGCGATATTGCGTTGTTCCTCGAGGGACAGGTAATGGCCCTCCCCGCCGGCGGGATGTGTTTCGTCGATGCTCGGGACGCGGCCATGGGGCTCCTGCTCGCGATGGATAAGGGCCGGATCGGCGAGCGATACCTTCTGGGCGGCCCGAACTGGAGCTTCCGGGAGATCATCGAGCGGGTGGCCTTCCTCAGCGGGCGCCGGGCGCCCAAACTGCGAATGCCCCTGGGTGCCGCTCTTTGGAGCGCCCGTATCCTGCGGCTTCTTATGCCGCTGGTGGGGCGCGAGTTCAAGATGGACGACGAGACCGTCCGGATGTCCGCCCACTACTGGTACTTCACGTCAGCCAAGGCCGAGAGGGAACTCGGTTTCAAGGCGCGTGACCCGATGGAGACGCTCCGCGTCACCGTCGAAGACGTGCTCGCCCGCCGGCCATGAGAACCGTGGTCATCGTCAATCCGCATTCCGGCGCCGGACGCACCGGACGCCGCTGGAACCGCTTGCAGCAGGCTTTGGAGCGGCGGCTTGGCCCCGTGGAGGTCCGTTTCACCGATCGGGTTGGGCACGCCGCCGAACTGGCGCGGGACTTGCTGCACGGCGGATGCGACCGCATCATCGGGGTCGGCGGCGACGGCACTTTTAACGAGATCGCCAACGGCTTTCTGGAGAATGGGCGGCCGGTGCGGCCGGAGGCTTGTTTGGGCCTGGTGCCGGCGGGCACCGGCGGCGATCTGCGGCGGACGCTCGGCATTCCCGGGGGCGCCGAGGCCGCCATCGAGGCCCTGGCCGGCGGCGTTCCACGGCGGATCGACGCCGGAAGGGTCGCGTTTCAAGCGCACGAAGGCGGGCGCCGGGAACGCTACTTCCTGAATCTCACGAGCTTTGGCATGGGAGGCGAGGTGTCCGCCCTTTCCAAGAACGCCTTCACTGTTCTGGGAGGCAAGGCCGCGTTCTTCTGGGCGACCTTGCGCGTCATCCTCGTCTATGCCGGCCGCGAGGTGCGGCTCACCCTGGACGGCAAGGATGCCGGGACCCACCGCGTACTCAACGTGGCCGTGGGCAACGGGCTCTATCACGGCGGCGGCATGTACGTCTGTCCGAACGCCGAGTTGGACGACGGCTGGCTCGACATTACGGTGATCGAGGAGCTGAGCCTGCCGACCCTCTTGCGCGATCTCCGCTATCTCTACAACGGGCGCATCTACGATCACCCGAAGTGCCGCCACTTCCGCGCGCGGCATATCGTCGCCGCCGCTACGGAAACGACCCGCATCGAAGTCGACGGGGAGCCCCTGGGCCGGCTGCCGGTCGAGATCGACGTTCTCCCGTGCGCCATCCGCGTTATCGTCCCTCCCGGGCGGGTGACGGCACGTGGAGGATAGCCGCCCTCCCGGAATAGCCCCCCGCCGGGCCGAAACGGGTCCGTTAGGATTGAATCCGACTTTCAGATCTTTGTATAC
This sequence comes from uncultured Solibacteraceae bacterium, assembly GCA_964425895.1. Taxonomy (GTDB): domain Bacteria; phylum Acidobacteriota; class Terriglobia; order Bryobacterales; family Bryobacteraceae; genus CAYRPT01. The sequence continues at coordinate 2,546 of CAYRPT010000164.1, forward strand.
TATTACCGGTTTCGTTTTGGTCAGGAGGACCCGATGTCCGTCATCACGATTTCCCGCGGGTCTTTCAGCGGCGGAAAGCTGCTGGCCGAATGTCTCGCCGAGAGGCTCGGCTACCGGTGCGTCGATCGGGACGTCATCGTGAAGCGGGCGGCGGCGCAAGGCGTCTCCGAGGAAGAACTCGCCGACGCCCTGATGAAGCCGCCCGGCTTCCTGGACCGGTTTCACCACCGCAAGTACCTTTATCTGACGCTGATCCAGGCGGCGTTGGCCGAGGAAGTGAAGGAAGGCCGGGTCGTCTACCACGGCAATGCGGGTCACCTGCTGCTGGCCGGCGGCGGTCCGGTGCTCCGGGTGAGAATTATCGCGCCGATGGATTTCCGGATCCGCATGTGCGTGGAGCGCCTCAAGCTCAGCGAGTCCAGCGCGGCGGCCTACATCCGGAAGGTGGACAGCGACCGGAAGCGGTGGACGCAGTATCTCTACGGAGTCGACTGGCAGGACCCTTCCTTGTATGACATCGTGATCAACCTGGAAAACGCCGGAATTCCGGAGGCTTGTTCCCTGGTGGCGTCCATGGTGGAGGCGCAGAAATGCTTTGACTTCGGGCCGAAGTGCCGCCAGGCAATGGAAAACCTGGCGCTCGCCAGCCGGGCCAAGGCGGCGCTGGCGCTCGACCCAGCCACTGCCCACCTTGAATTCACCGTGACCGCTGATCGGAGCACGGTTCATGTGAAAGGCCGCATCGGGGCGGTGGAACTCATCGACGACATCCGTAGGGTGCTGGAAGCCGTTCCGGGCGTCGAGGGAATCGGATTGGAGGAATTAACGACGGCGACGCCGGACTGAGATGGAGCAAGCCGGATCATCGACGGGATAACGCGTATGTCCATTTTCTTGCCGGTAGCTGGAATCAGCATCAACCTGTTTGTTCTGATCGGCGCGGGCGGCGTCGTCGGCTTCCTGTCGGGCTTGCTGGGGGTCGGCGGAGGCTTTCTCCTGACCCCGATCCTGATTTTTGCCGGGATCCCCGCGACGGTGGCGGCGGCTTCCGACTCATGCCAAATTGTGGCGGCCTCAGCCTCGGGCGTGGCGGCGCACTTCCGGCTGGGAAACGTCGATTACAAGATGGGCGCCATTCTCCTGATCGGTGGTTTGACCGGCGGGCGGATCGGAGTTCAATTGGTCCACCTCCTGCGCACGCTCGGCAACGCCGACCTACTGATCACCTTCACGTATATCCTCGTGCTGGGGTCGGTCGGCGGAGCGATGTTCATCAACTGCTTGCAGGCCTTGCGCGGGCCGGTGGCCGCCCGGCGGGGGCGTCCGGTCAAGCAGTTGACCTTCCTGAAGAAGCTGCCTCTACAGATGGAGTTTCCGCATTCCCGCGTCACACACTCCGTGCTTGCACCGTTTCTCCTCTGCGCCCTGGTGGGTTGTCTGGCGGCCATCATGGGCGTCGGCGGAGGTTTCCTGATGGTGCCGATGATGGTGTATGTTCTCCGGATTCCGGCACATGTTGCGGTGGGGACCGACTTGTTTCAGATCCTGTTCACGTGCGCCGGCGTGACGTACATGCAGGCCACGACGAACTTCACCGTGGACATCGTGCTTGCCCTGCTGCTGGCGGCGGGCTCGACCATCGGTGCGCAGGTCGGCGCGCGGGTAAGCCGCTATCTGCGAGGTGAGCAACTGCTGATCATTCTGGCCAGCCTGGCGCTGTTGGTGGTCTTCAAGATGGTCTTTGGTCTGGTGCTTACCCCGGATTTGCTGATCAGCCCGGTGGCCGGCGGCGGGCACTAGGGCCGGAGGAGGTAGGACGTGATCTGGATGAGCTTCGCCGGACGCGGGCTGCACTGGAGCCTGGCGCTTTTCGCCCTCCTTGCGCCGTCGCTGGCGGCTGACGGGGTGACCATCGCGGAGCTTCCGCCTCCCTTGATCACGCCGGAGCGCGTTGAGGTCGGCCTGTTTTTCGGGGGCGCGGGCGTCCGGCTGGAAGGCGACGCCCCGGGGGCGACCGGCATCATCGTGACCATCCTGGGCGAGGATGAGACGCAGGAGTTCAATCGCAAGCAGCGCTTTGGCCCAATCTGGATCTCTTCCGGGCGGCTCCACTACTCCGGGGTGCCGGCTCTGCGCCTGGTATTCTCCTCGGCGCCGCTCGATTCGCTGCTGCCGCGGGCGGAACTCGCCCGGCATGCGCTGAGCGAGGAGGCGCTCCTGGCGCACATGCACGTCGAACCCGAACCAGACGATCCGGTTCTCTTCCGGACCGAATACGTGAAGTGGAAGTCCGAGTTCGGCCTCTACGCTGTGCGCGGGGGCGCGATCGACGCCCAGCCGGACCGAGGCCACGATGCCTTGCGCTATGCGCTCGATTTCGACTGGCCGAAAACCGCGCCGCCCGGAGACTACCGAGTGACGGTATACGCGGTCCGTGACGCGGCGATCCTTGGCGTCCACCACACACGGTTCCCGGTGGACAAGGTGGGACTCCCGGATCGGATCGCCGTGCTGTCGCAGTCCCACGCGGCCTGGTACGGACTGTGTTGCATCCTGGCGGCGGCCGTCGCCGGATTCGGCATGGACCGGCTCGTCGCGCTTCTCGGCGGCCGGCGAGCCGCCCACTGAGGACCTCCGGACCGTGCGCCTGTTTCCCCGCGTTCGTCGCCGGTCCGCGGCTTCTGCCGCAGGTCCGGATCTGCCCCGCCGCTACCGATCGTTCCGCCGCCTCCTTGGTCTGAACAACGAGTGCCTTGAACTGCTGGCTTCGTTGCAGGAAGACCTTCTGTTCGTCTCGCCGGCCTCCGGGTGCCTCGACGAGACCTTGAAGGGGCTGTTTGAGCGGACGCGGGGTATCGTCGAAGCGCTGGAGGATCTGTCGGGATCCGGACAGGCTCGCCTCTCCGAGATTCTGGCATCGCTGGCGGCCGAAATTGATCGCTATCTGGATTCCCTCCGCCATGCGCCCACAGCCCGTCTGTTGGCGGCACTGCCGGAAATAGGCGTCAGCGACGAGATGGAAGTCGGGGGAAAGGCGGCGGCTTTGGCGGAGATCCGAAACCGGGCCGCCCTGCCCGTGCCGGATGGAGCGGCTGTCACCACGGAAGCCTATCGCCAGTTCTGTGAGACGGTGCTATGGCGCGAGATCCGCGATACGCTGCGAGACCTGGAACCTGGTGCTGGCCCCGCTTTGCCGGCGGCCTCACGGCGGCTGACGGCTTTGGTTGAGGAGTTGCCGTTGCCCCCCGCCGTCGAGGGCGTGATCGTGGCCTGCGCCCGCGAACTCGCGGGAGGTTCGTACCGGCTGGCCGTCCGGTCGAGCGCTCCCGGCGAGGCCGGTCCGCACGGTTACGCCGGACAGTTTCTAAGTGTTCTGGACGTGTCTCCCGAACAGGTCCCGGCGGCATGGCGGCGCGTTGTGGCCAGCCGCTTCAGCGAGCACGCTCTCAGCTACCGGCTCTCCAATGGGATCGCGGAGATTGAGAGTCCGCTGGCGGTGCTCCTGATGCGCATGGTTCCCGCGGCGGTTTCGGGCATCCTGTACACCCGCAACCCCTCGGAGCCCCGCCAGAAGGAGCTTTGGATCACGTCGACACCGGGTCTGGGAGCGGCGGTGGCGTCGGGCGACGCGACGGGCGACTTTCTGATCGTTTCGCACCGCCATCCTCACCGGGTATTGGCGTCGCAGAGGCGGCCCGGCTCGAGCGAAGAAGCGGCCGCGGCTTTGCTTGGGGAGGCGCAGATTACTGAACTGGCGGCGGCTGCTTTGGCGATCGAGAAACATTTCCGGGCGCCGCAGGACATCGAATGGGCGTTCGACGCCTCCGGGCAGTTGTGGATCCTTCAGGCCCGTCGGCTTTCGCTGACCGGGACCGCCCGGCGGAGGCTGTTTTCGCGGCCGAGGATCCCGCCGCTGGCCGAGGGAGGGAGGACGGTGTGTCCCGGCCGGGCTTCCGGGAGAGTCTGGATCGCCGGTGCAACCCAAACCTGGCGCGACGCGCCGAGGGGTTGCCTGCTGGTGCTCGACAAGGCCACGCCGGGAATCGCGGCGGTTCTTCCGCGCGTCGACGGTGTGGTGGCCGAGTGGGGGAACGTCACGGGGCACGCGGCCGCGCTGTTGCGGGAGTTCCAGGTCCCCTCGGTGTTCCTGATGCCGGGGGTAACCCGGGTGTTGCGGCCGGGCCAGGAGGTGAGCCTCGATGCCCGGGAACGCAAGATCTACGCCGGAACGCTCTGGCTGCCGCGGCTTGATTCGGTGGCGGCGCCCGTGCCGTCCGTGGCGGACCGCGCCGGGCCGATCCGGCGCCGGGTCCTCAACCTGAACCTGCTGCATCCGACGTCCGGCGGCTTTCACCCCCGGGCATGCAAGTCCGTCCACGACGTGCTTCGCTACTGCCACGAGAAGGCGGTCGAGGCGATGTTCTCGACCTACGACACGTTGAGCCAGACCGGATCGGCGCAGTGCCGAAGGCTCAAGTCTCCGCTTCCGATCAACGTGCTCGTGCTCGACCTCGGCGGCGGCATCCGGGAAACCGCTCCGCGCTCGGGGGGCATTACGGTGGAACACATCCGCTGCCGTCCGTTCGAGGCCATCTGGAAGGGCTTCACGCACCCGGACGTGGAGTGGACCCGCGACATGCCGATCTCGTTCGCCGACATCACGTCGGTGCTGGCGGGATCGCTGTCGACGGACAATTACTTGACCCGAGCGCTGGGAGAGCAAAGCTACCTCATGGTGGCGCCGGAGTATTTCAACCTGAACGCGCGGTTGGCGTACCATTTCACCCTGATCGATGCCTGCCTGTCCGATCAGCCCTCAAACAACTACGTCTCGTTCCGTTTCGCCGGAGGGGGCGCTTCCCGCGACCGGCGCAGCCTGCGCGCGTATTTCATCGATGCCTGCCTGACGCACTATGGGTTTCACGTGGACCGGCGAGGCGATTTGGTCAACGCCTGGCTGAAGAGTATCGACCCGGGGGACCTCGCCGGCAGGCTGGACATCCTCGGGCGCTTGACCGCGACCACGTGCCAGCTCGACATGTACATGACGAGCCGCGAAGCCATGGAGTGGTACATCCGGCAGTTCCTGGCCGGCAACTACGGGTTTCACACCACGGAGGATTGAGCTGCGGCTGCCGAAGCCCGGTATTCTCCCGCGGCGGGGCC
>CAYRPT010000165.1:0-5953 GCA_964425895.1 uncultured Solibacteraceae bacterium
GCAGTGCGTGCAGGCGCCCGACGGTGCCGCGTGTCTCGTTGATGAAAACCGACTGCGTCCGCGCCGGCGCGGCCGACAGGATCAGCGAACACAAGGCGAGCGCCCATTTGTTCCGAGTCATCGTATGAATTCCCTCCTCCGCTAGCACCGAAGAGGTTAGCAGCCGGCTGTTTCAGCCCCATGACGTTCCGGTGAGAAAACGGACTCAGCGGCCGCCGAGGCCGATCCAGAGGGTCCGCGCGACGCGATCGGACCACCGCGAGCCGATAGGCTTGCCCGACAGGTAGCGGGCATAGAAGGACCCGACGAGCATGTTCACGGCGGCGTCGATATCCGCGCCCGTCCGGATCGCGCCTTCCCGCCGGGCCCGCAGCAGGAACGACCGGAGAATCCGCCGCCGCGGTTCCACCAGGCGCCGGCGGAACAGAGCCAGTAACTCCGGTGTCTGCGACTCCTCCGCCAGCACCGTGCCGATGAGCGCCATTCCGTTCGGCCGCAGCAGCGAGCGGCGGAAGTTCTCGAGGAGGCGACGCAGCGTCTCGGACGGCGGTCCGGATTCCGGCGGCGGCTCGGCCACCCGGAGCAGCGTCAGCGCCGCGGTGGCCAGGTCCGCCTTGCCCGACCAGCGGCGGTAGATGGTGGGCTTGCTGACGCCGGCTTCCGCGGCGATGGCCTCGATGGACATCCGGCTGTAGCCGGACTCGGCGAGGTGCCGCAGGGTGGTACGGAGAATGCGCTCCTGGAGTTCGGGGCTTCGCGGACGCCCAACCCGCCGCGAAGGGGCGCCGTCCCGAAGGGTTTCGCCCGCCGGTTCGGTTTGCTGCATCGCCAGAGCCTCCCGCCGCATCTTCCGTACTTACGATACGATACAGTATCGTAAATCAGGAGGCAGCATGCGGACGACTATCAATGTAACGGATCCGGAGAGGAGGAAGAGGATACTGCTGGTGGCGGCCAACGCCGCCGTGTCCGGAACTACGCAATGGCCGATCGGCTTCTGGTGGGCCGAACTGACCCATCCGTGGTGGACGTTCACCGAGGCCGGCTACCAGGTGGAGATTCGCAGTCCCGAGGGCGGCGCAGTGGAAGCGGACGCCTTCTCCGATCCCGAGCACGAAAGCGGATACTCCGCGTACGACGTTCTGTCGCTGGGCTTCAAGAAGTCAGCACGGCACATGGAGATGCTGCGGAACACTCCAAGCATCGACGGCGCCGAGCCGGAAAACTACGACGGCATTTTCCTGGCGGGCGGGCAGTCGCCGATGTTCACATTCCGGGGAAACCGCAAGCTCCAGGAACTGTTAGCGGCTTTCTACGAAGCAGGCAAGGTGACCGCCCTCGTGTGCCACGCGACGTGTCTGTTGCTCGAAACCAAGCTGTCGAACGGCAAACTGCTGGTGGAGGACAAGACGTGGACCGGCTTCGCCGACAGCGAGGAGCAGTTCGCCGACAGCTACGCCGGCATGCGGATTCAACCGTTCTGGATCGAGCAGGAAGCGCGGAAGATCCCAGGTACGAACTTCGTCGTCGAGCGGATGTTCCGGGAGTTCGCCGTCCGGGACGGCCTGCTGGTGACGGGACAGCAACAATTCTCGGGGGCGGCGGCGGCCCGGCTGGTGATCGAGGCGTTGGGCCGCTGAGCGGCCGGCGAGAGGCAGCGCGGCGCGGCCGCGCGGGCCGCATGGTCTTACGTTCTCAGGGAAAGGAGAGGAACTCAATGAAGATCGGAATCCTTGGCGCCGGCAATGTCGGCAGCGCGCTCGGCCGCAAGTGGATCGAAGCCGGCCACGAAGTCCGTTACGGGGTGCGCTCGCCAAAACCCGGTGAGGCCCTCGAGACGAGCGTCGCCGAGGCGGCGCGATTCGGCGAGGTGGTGGTACTGGCGACTCCGTGGCCCGCTACCCGCGAGGCGCTCGCCGCCGCCGGAGACCTGGGGGGTAAGATCGTGGTTGACTGCACCAATCCGTTGCGGCCGGCGCTCGATGGTCTGGAGATTGGCACCGACCGGTCCGGCGCCGAACTGGTGGCCGGCTGGGCTCCGGGCGCCCGCGTGGTGAAGGCCTTCAACACGGTCGGCTTCAACATCATGGCGGATCCCGGGTTCGGCGACCGGAACGCCACCTTGCTGTATTGCGGCGATGACGCGAGCGCCAAAGCGGCCGTGCACCGGCTGGCGGCAGAATGCGGCTTCGAGCCCGTGGATGCCGGCCCGCTCACACAGGCTCGCCTGCTCGAGCCGTTCGCGCTCCTGTGGATCACGCTCGCCCTCAAGTACGGTATGGGGCGCGAGTTCGTCTTCCAGCTCCTGCGGCGGTAAAACTCCGCCCATCATCGCCGGCCACCATGGCGCCTGCCGCGCCGCGCCGGTCCTGTTTTCCCTCCCCGCTCCTTCGTGTATGATGATTCGACTACTGCTCCTAGAGGAGAAGGCACATGGGAAAGCATTCACGACGGGACCTGCTCCGCACCGGCGGCGCGGCGCTGGCCGGGGCGTTCAGCCTGCCGAGCCTGGCCGCCGCGGTGCAGGCGGCGAGTTCGCCTTACCGCCGGCCGAAACTGAAGATTACTGACATCCGCACCGCCGAGGTGCGAGTGCACGGCCACCAGACACACGTTCGCGTCTACACCGACCAGGGGATTTTCGGCGAAGGGGAATGCACGGACGCGGCCGTCGGGTCCGCCGCGATCATCCAGCGGGCCTTCCGCCGCTTCCTGATCAACCAGGACCCGCTTAATATCGACTACCTGTTCGAACGCCTGCGCACGATGGGTATCTTCGGCGGCGCCCAGGCCGGACAATACGTCACGGCGCTCACCGGAGTCGAGATCGCCTTGTGGGACCTGGCCGGCAAGGCCCTCGGGTTGCCCGTGTACCAGCTTCTGGGCGGAAAGATGCGCGACCGGATCCGCATCTACTGCGACTCCGCGCACCACCACAAGGAAGATCCGAAGACCCCCGAGAGCCTGCAATGGGTGAAGGACCAGGGGTTCACCATTGTCAAAATGGATTGCGACAATGCCATGAACCCCTACCGCTGGGACCGCGTGAACTGGACCGCGAACAACCAGGAGATCGACATGATGGTCGAAGAGGTCCGCTTTGTGCGCGAGTCGTTCCCGCGTTCCGTCCAGCTCTGTGTGGACGCCCACGGGCGCTTCGACGTGCCCACCGGCAAGCGCCTGGCGAAGGAATTCGAGCAGTTCGATCTGCTGTTTCTCGAGGAGCCGGTGCCCGCCGAGTACGTCCCGGCCATGCGCGACATCCGCGAGTCGACCTCGACGCCCATTTGCTGCGGCGAGAACCGCTATCTCCGGCAGGGATTCGTGGACATCCTCGAACAGCACGCCGCGGACGTCGTGATGCCTGACATTCAGAAGTGCGGCGGCCTGCTCGAATCGCGGAAGATCGCCGATCTGGCGCACAGCTACTACATCCCGGTGGCGCCACACTGCGTGGTTTCCCCGATCGGCACCATGGGCTCGGTGCACGTCTGCGCCGCCATTCCCAACTTCATCGCGCTCGAATGGCACTGGATGCCCCACTTTGACCTCTGGCAAGACTGGGTCAAGGAAGGGAACATCCTGAAGAACGGCTTCATCGATGTGACGGATACGCCGGGCCTGGGCGTGACCATGAACGAGGAAGTCGCCCGCAGACGGCAGGTTCCGGGCACGCCGTGGTTCGAGGAGTGGAAGACGGACTGAAGAGCTTCCCTCAGGCCGCGCCGCGGCGCCACGCAGGCGCGGGCCGGCGGAATAACCGCTCCGACTCCGGCGACAGCAACGCCCAGAGTCCGTAGACGCCGATCGCCGTCCCGATGGGGACGTTTAGCAGATCGATGGCGGAGATGATCAAGGTCAGAATCCGTGCCCACGGACGGAAGTTCAGCAGACCGATTCCGGCAATCAGCGACGGCACGGACAGGATCACGATCAGAACGACGATCGCCGTGCCGATGATGCCGAGGATGGGAATCGCGATCAGGGCGTCGGAGTTTTGGTTGGCGCCGGCGACGCCGACAAGTGCCGCCACCCCGCCGAAAATGAGAAACACGACCAGCGCACCGATCAGCCCGAGGATGCCGAACACAATTCGGATGGTGGCGAGAATGCGTACGTGCGTTTCCACGCCGGAACCTCCTTCTCTCCAGGGAACATTCGTGAATGTTCCCTTCTATCCATGAAGTGCGGCCTCTGCGCCGGAGGCGCCCAGCCGCGCGGTTAGCGCTCAGTACAGAGTACGCCCCGGAGCGCGGTTCATTCCCCCAAAAGAGCGTCGAGAAGCCCACGCGCCGATAGCGCGACAATCGCCGGAGGAGGCCGGCGGGGCGCCGGACCGTCAGCCAAGGATCTTGGCCATCTCCTCTTCGTCGAACGCCCGCAATGTCTCAGTGCGCACGTTGCCTTCCTGCGCTTGCGCGATCAAGAACCGCGTGGCGGCGTGCTCGTCCGGCCACCGGCTGATCGCAACCACATCGTATTGCCCCTGCGTCAGATAGACGCCGATCAGTTCGCCGCCCGCAGCCTTCATTTTCTCCTTGGCGGCGGCGATGCGCTGCGGCGCTCCCTGGATGTTGGCGATACCCTGCTGGGTATAGCGGTACAACGTGACGTAAGTAAGCATCGTCTTCCCTCCTGGCTTCGGAACGCGGCGGAAAACGGCGTCCCGTCGGAGCATGTTACTCCTCTCGGTGCGAGGCTGCAACAGCAAACCGGCCCGGCGCAACGGAACAACCGGGCAGGTGATGGGAGCTGCTGCTCCGCCACGCGCCCGGCGTCCGAAGTGAGGCGTTGGCGGCCGCGGCGGCGCGTTTTGTCCGAGAATAGGTCTTCCGTGGCCGGCCAGCTCATCGAATGCGTGCCCAATGTCTCCGACGGGAGAAACCCCGAAACGATTGGCGCCCTCGCCCAAGTGCTGACCGGCCGGCCCGGCGTAGCGCTGCTGGATCGCCACGCCGACCCGGACCATAACCGCACCGTTTTCACCTTCGCCGGGGAGCCCGCGGCCGTCGCCGCCGCGGCCGTTGAGTTCGCCGGACGCGCGGCGGACCTCATCGATCTGAACCGGAACTCCGGCGTCCATCCGCGCATCGGCGCGCTGGACGTCCTTCCGTTCATCCCTTTGCGTGGCGTTTCCATGGACGAGTGCGCGGCGCTCGCTGTTTCCGCGGGCGAGGAAATCTGGCGCCGGTTTCGAGTTCCGGTGTATCTCTACGAGTACGCGGCACGCCGGCCCGAACGCCGGAACCTGGCCGATGTCCGCCGGGGAGAGTTTGAGAAGCTGCGCACCGAAGCCGGATCATGCGCCGCGCGGCGGCCGGACATCGGCGGACCCGAACTGCACCCTACGGCCGGCGCCGTGGCGGCCGGCGCCCGGAAGGTCCTCGTGGCCTACAACATCCATCTGGCGGCCCCCGACGCATCCGCCGCCCGGCGGATCGCCCGGCGGGTCCGGGAATCGGCGGGAGGACTCCCCTGCGTCAAGGCCATGGGGCTGTGGCTGCCCTCCCGCGGGCTCGCCCAGATCTCGACGAACCTCACCGATTACACCGTCACCCCGCCGCACGCGGTTTTCGCCGCCGTGCTCCGGGAGGCCGAGCGGGAAGGAGTCGCGATCTCCGGCAGCGAACTGGTGGGCCTAGCGCCGCGGGCCGCCGTGGAAGCCCCACCGGGTCTCGACCTGATGTGGGAGAATCTCCGGCCCGATTCGATCCTCGAAGACCGGCTGGCCGCCTGCGGCTTCGGCGCTGAAGACACAGGCTGAGAATCGTTGGCGGCGCCGCGGAAGGCATGTGAACCGGCCGGCTTCAGGCCGCCCGTTACAATAAAAGGTAACGTGCTTGTCTCCATCACATCGCCCCGGAGCCCTCGCCCGCGGTGGCTCCGCGCGCCGGCGCCGGTGGGCGCGAACTACGAGCGCCTCAAGGATCTGGTGGAGGACCTCCAGCTTCAC
>CAYRPT010000165.1:5963-7432 GCA_964425895.1 uncultured Solibacteraceae bacterium
CCAACCTTGGCGAGTGCTGGAACCGCCGGACCGCCACGTTCATGATCCTGGGCAACGTGTGCACCCGCCGGTGCGGTTTCTGCGCCGTCCAGAAGGGTGTGCCGTTGCCGCTCGACCACGACGAACCCCGGCGCGTGGCTGAAGCGGTGGCCTCGCTCGGCCTCCGCTACGCCGTCGTCACCAGCGTGAACCGCGACGATCAGCCCGATGGCGGCGCGGCGTTGTTTGCGATGACGATCCGGGCCGTACGCGAGCGCGTTCCAGGCTGCAAGGTCGAAGTGCTGATTCCCGACTTTCAGGGCTCGGCGGACGCCCTGCGCACCGTCATGGACGCGCGGCCTGACGTGCTGAACCACAACATCGAGACGGCGCCGCGGATCTACCGCGAAGTCCGCATCGGGGCGCGCTACGAGCGTTCGCTGGAACTGCTCCTGAGGGCTCGCCGGATGGCCCCGGAGATCCCCACCAAAAGCGGTTTGATGGTGGGACTCGGGGAGTCCAGCGACGAGGTGCTCGCGGTCCTGCGCGATCTGCGCGCCCACGAGGTCCAGATTGTCACCATCGGCCAGTACCTGCGGCCGACCCCCCGGCACTTGCCCATCGTGCGCTACGTCACGCCGGCGGAATTCGCGGAGTTCCGTGAGGCGGCCCGCTCGATGGGCTTCGCTCACGTCGAGTCGGGTCCATTGGTGCGCAGTTCCTACCACGCGGACTCGGCTGAAGAGTCCGCCCTGATGCGTACGGGCGGGTAAGACCCGAGGCGAGGCGTCCGCCCCGCGGATGGCTTCCGCACGCAATCCGCGGAACGATCTTGCGGTCGGATCCGTATTGCGTAAGGGAAGGAGAGCTTGGCCGTGCTGAAGTTCCTGCTCTGGTGCATCCTGCTGGTGCTGTGCTGGCCGCTGGCCCTGCTGGCGCTGGTAGCGTACCCATTCGTCTGGTTGTTGCTGCTTCCCTTTCGGCTCGTGGGCATCGCTGTCGGAGCGGTTCTGGACTTTGTCTGGGCGCTGATTACGCTGCCCGCCCGGTTGCTCAAAGCCATCCCGTAGCATCGCCGCGGGCTTCCTCGAACCCCTTTCCGCCGCGAGCAATTTCGGCTATTCTGAGGGCGGAGGTTGACGTGCCGCCTCCGGTTCGCCCTCTTGCCATTCCGGCGGCGGGAGGCTGTTGCGCCCGCCGGCCGATCCCCGCGTGCTTGCAGTCCGCCCCCAAGAGCAATCCCGGCCGCCGCTGCGGCATGGGCCGGCCGTTCGGGCCGGTAAGCTCCGCCGGGGGCGCGGCGTGTTCCGAAGGAGGAAGCCATGCCCGCAGAGCGTTTCGAGCTTCGACTCTCATTCAGGCGGCTGTTGGTTGGGCTGCTGGTCACGGTGGTTCCGATCAGCCTTGTTGGTTTGTACGCGATCACCAAGAGCGATCGCGAACTGCGGCACACCATCGAGAAGGTGAGTCCCGAAGCGGCGCGCAGGGAA
>CAYRPT010000165.1:7442-7701 GCA_964425895.1 uncultured Solibacteraceae bacterium
CGGCACACCATCGGCACACACTTCAAGATCTTTGCTGAATCCACGGCGACGGAGGTATCGAGTTTCATTCATGAGCGCGTCATGCACGTCGGCGCCATGTCGGCGTCCAACTCGATCCTCGAGGCCGTACGGACGGCCAACCGGTCCTACGACAACCTGAGCGAACAGGCCATCGGCGCCCGGGTCGACCAGATTGAATCGGGATGGAACACGGGAGCCTCCGCCGAGGTGGTTGACCGGGTTCTCTCCTCGCCCGCCG
>CAYRPT010000166.1:0-7689 GCA_964425895.1 uncultured Solibacteraceae bacterium
AGGGAAGCGAGACCTTGAGGCGGCCGGCTTCCGACAGGATGCTCACGAATCGAGTGACGTCCGCGGCCGGCGGCTCAGCTCCAAACGGATCATCCTTTTCCAATTGAAGAAGCTCATGGCCGTCGCAGACAGCAAGTGTGGCTTCAAAGGGCAGCTTCCGGCGCAAGCCGGCAAGGAACTTCGCGCGGGGCCCGGGTTTACGAACGACAAACGTCCCCGCAGCGCCCACGTTCACGACATCGTAGGCGCCCAGTTGTCTGGCGAGCACGCTCGGACGGAGACTCCTGTGTCCTCCGACGTTGATGCCCCGGAGGAAAACGACCAAGGCCATGCTGCCCATTGTTGCAGTACGGACGTGCCGCGGCCCAGCGGCAGAGGGCGGACGGCGGGCGGCCGGGGCGCCGAGGCCGGCAGCCGGTCTCTCGCGGGGCTGTTAGACTGACAAGTCAGAACCCGATGCGACAGGATCAGTCCACGAAGCTGTTCGAGCGCGCGCAGCGCAGCATTCCCGGGGGGGTGAATTCGCCCGTCCGCGCGTTTCGAGCCGTGGGAGGCACGCCGCCGTTCATTGTGCGCGGCCAGGGCGCCCGGATTTACGACGCCGACGGAAACGAGTACATCGACTACGTGGGCTCCTGGGGTCCGCTGCTTCTGGGCCACCGGCCGCCGGCGGTGATCGCGGCGGTGGCGGCGGTGTTGGAAGCGGGCACGAGCTTCGGCGCGCCCACGGAGCGCGAGGTCGAGCTGGCGGAACTGATCATCGAGGCCGTTCCGTCGGTCGAGATGGTTCGCCTGGTGAACTCCGGGACCGAGGCGGCGATGAGCGCGCTGCGGGTAGCTCGCGGATACACCGGCCGCGACCTGGTAGTCAAGTTCGAGGGCTGCTACCATGGCCACGTCGATTCGCTGCTGGTGAAGGCGGGCTCGGGCGTGGCGACGCTCGGCATTCCGGATACGGTGGGGGTGCCGGCCTCGTTCGCGGCCACGACCATCGCCCTGCCGTACAACTCGATCAGCGCGGTGGAAGAGGCGTTCCGCGCCCGGGGCGACGAAATCGCGGCCGTGATGGTGGAGCCCGTGGCGGGCAACATGGGCTGCGTTCCTCCGGCAACGGGCTTCCTGGAGGGCCTGCGCGATCTCTGCACGCGGCACGGCGCGCTGTTGATTTTCGACGAGGTCATGACGGGTTTCCGGGTCGCCTTTGGCGGAGCGCAGGAACTGTATGGGGTGATGCCCGACCTGACGGCGCTCGGAAAGGTGATCGGCGGGGGGCTGCCGATCGCCGCCTATGGCGGCCGGCGGGAGGTGATGTCGCGGGTGGCGCCGTCGGGGCCCATATACCAGGCAGGGACGCTATCCGGCAACCCTCTGGCGGTGTCCGCGGGGCTGGCGATGCTCCGCGAGCTGAAGGCGAATCCCGGCATCTACGCCGAGCTCGAGAGCCGGTGCGCCCAGTTGACGACAGAACCATTGCCAGGAACGACCGTGAACCGCGTCGGCTCGATGTTCACGTTCTTCTTCACGGAGCGCCCGGTGGTCGACTACGAGACGGCGAAAACAAGCGACACGCGGCGGTTCGCGCGCTTCCACCGGGCCCTGCTCGAGCAGGGGGTCTACCTGGCGCCGTCGCAGTTCGAGGCCGGCTTCGTGTCGGCCGCCCACAGCGAGGAAGACATCAGAACGACAGTGGAGGCGGCGCGGCGGGCGGCCGCCGCATGAAGGCATCCAGCAGTTTCCGCCCTGACCAGTAACCGACGCCGAGCAGGAAGAGCACGCTGACGGCGACGACCGCGGCGCGGCGGCTCCCCGGCAGCAAGGCCGGCTCGGCGGCTCCCGGCTGACCGAAAATCAGGTCAACCTCCAACGCCACCCGAGCCGGTTCCGAACCCTGGCGGTTGTCCACCAGCACCGCGTACTCGCCGGGCGCTCGAGCCGGGAAGCGGAAAGTTGCTTCGCCGGCGGGCGGAACGAGGAGGAACTCCATCCTGCCGCCGGGAGCCCTGACGGGAGTTCGCAGCAAGACGGCCGGGCGCCCCTGGACCTGGCCGAGGTTGTGGCGTATCTCGATGACCGCACGCTTCTGGCGCAAACTGACATTCATCGCCTGAACGGACCGGGCGGGCACTTCGATTTCCTCATCAATGACCGTGATGCGAGCGGCGGGCAAGGCCGGGGCGAGCAGCAGAAGAATCAGCGCAATCATTCGCCTTCCTGATACACGATAGCACCGCCCAGCACGGTCATCGTCACCCGCGCGGCTAGGATATCGAGCGGCGCCGCGCGCAGGATGTCGTGTGAAAGGACGACGAAATCCGCGAGTTTTCCCGGGGTGATGGAGCCTTTTTCATGTTCCTCGAACGCCGCGTAGGCGCCGTCGAGTGTCCAGCTCCGCAGGGCTTCCTCCCGGGTGAGCCGCTGATCCGGGCGCCAGCCGCCGGGGGGCCGGCCGTCGTGATCCTGGCGCGTGACGGAGGCGTAGAAGCCCCAGAGGGGGTTGGGGTTCTCGACGGGGAAATCCGATCCGTTCGGGAGCGGAAGCCCGAGATCGAGGAAGCGGCGCCAGGCGTAGGCGCCCTGGAGGCGGGCGTCGCCGACGCGGTCGCCGGCCCAGCGCATATCGCTGGTGGCGTGGGCCGCCTGGATGGAGGGCAGAATCGAGTAGCGGCGGAAGAGTTCGAAGTCGTCCGGGGAGACGATCTGGGCGTGCTCGATGCGGAAGCGGCGGTCGTTCTCCCCGCCCAGCACGGCTCCATAGGCCTCGAGCACCGCGCGGTTCGCGCGGTCGCCGATGGCGTGCGTGTTCACCTGGAAGCCGTGCTCGAGCGCCTCGCGGGCCACGGGTTCGATCTGCTCCCGATCCAGAATCAGCAGCCCGGTGTTGCCGGGATCGTCCGAGTAAGGCTCCTTCATGGCCGCTCCGCGGGAGCCCAAGGCGCCGTCGCTCATGAGCTTGATGGAGCGGACCGTGAGGTGGTCACCGGTTTCCGGTCCGCGCCGCAGGTACTCCCGCCACAGGTCTCCGGGACCGCCGATCATCGCGTAAATGCGCATGGGGAGGCGCCCCTCGGCGATCAGACGGCGGTAGGCGCCAAGCTCCGTGCGGCCCACGCCGGCATCGTGGACGCCGGTGAGACCGAGGCGGGCGCATTCCCGCGCGGCGCGGGCAAGCTGCCCGGCGACGTGCTCCTCATCCGGGGGTGGAATCCGGCGGGTCACGAGGCGCTGGGCGGCATCAATCAGGACGCCCGCCGGCCGGCCGGCGGCGTCGCGAAGGATGCGGCCGCCCGCGGGATCGGCCGTCTCCTCGGTAATGCCGGCCAGTTCGAGGGCGCGGTGGTTCGCCCAGCCGGCGTGACCGTCCACGCGCGTTAGGTACACGGGATGGCCAGGCGCGGCGTCGCGGAGATCGCCGGCGGTGGGAAACCGCTGCCCCGGCCAGCGGGTCTGATCCCAACCCCGGCCGAGAATCCACTCTCCCCGCGGTGTGCGGGCCGCGGCCCCCTTGACCCGAGCGGCGACTTCGGAGGCGGAACGGGCGCCACTGAGGTCCAGTTGCTCGAGGCTGCGGCCCAATCCGGCCATGTGGGCGTGCGAGTCGATCAGCCCGGGGATGACGGTCGCACCTTGGAGATCCATCACGCGGGTGGCGAGTCCGCGATGGGCGGCCGCGGAGGCGCCCACGGCGAGGAAGCGCCCGCCGCGGACAGCCAGCGTAGACGTTCTCGGAAGAGCCCGGTCTACCGTGTAAACGGTTGCATTCGTTACAATCAGATCCGCCACCTGCCCCCACACCGGGACGCCGAGGAGACATAGAATGAGAATCATGGGTGACAGTATTGCACAGGCTTCTGTGCGTGCTACGGACTGGGAGTTGCCGGTCTGGAAGGCGGCGGCCGGCTTCGTTTGCGCCGTATTGCTGGCGGCTATCATGCTCGTGGCCGGGGTTTGGAAGATCACCAATCCTCTCGAGGCCGCCGCACGGATGAACCAAGCCCTCGTCCCGGCGGCGTTAAGCCTCCCGGCAGCGGTCGGATTCGGCATTGCGGAGTGCTTCTGTGGGGTGATGCTGATCGTGCCGCGCTTCCGGCGGTGGGGCGCCTGGGTGGGCAGCCTGTTGCTGGTGGCCTTCCTGATCTACATCGGGGTTTTCTACGACCGGCTGGTGGGTGATGAATGCAACTGTTTTCCGTGGATCAAGCGGGCGGTCGGTCCGGCGTTCTTCTATAGTGACTTCGCAATGCTGGTGCTTGCCGTACTGGCCGGCGTCTGGGCGCGTCCGTCGCAGAACCTGAAGAGCGCGATGATGGTGTTCGGCGCCGTGGCGGTGTTCGCCGGGGTATCTCTGGGGATGGCGCTTACTCAGACCAGCGACAAAATGGCGCCGGAATCGATCCTCGTGGACGGCCAGTCCTACGACTTGCATCGCGGCCGGGTGCTGCTGTACTTCTTCGATCCGGAATGCACGCACTGTCTCTTCGCGGCCCAGGAAATGAAGGACTATGCGTGGAACGACGTGAAGATTATCGCCGTGGCCGTTGAGCGCGAGTTTCTGGCGGCCTCGTTCATGGAGGCGGCCGGGCTCCAGGCGCCGGTGTCGAGTGACGCCGGCAAGCTCCGCGCGGTGTACCAGTTCGGCGATCCCCCCTTTGCCGTTGCTCTGGAGGACGGCCGGACGCTCTCCGAGCTCCGGGTTTTCGAGGGTGCGGAGCCCAAGGCGACGCTGACGGCGCTGGGCTTTGTGCGGTAATCCGCGTTGACTCGGGACATTCGGACACCGCATCGGGACACGAGAGATGGATGGATGCGCACGCTGTTGGCGGCCGGTTGTCTGGCTCTCCCTTTGCCCGCGGCGGGTGAAGTAGGGCGCCCGGCGGCGCCCTGGCCGCCGCCCAGCGGACCGCTGCGAGTAATCATCGATGCGGACGCCGCCAACGAGGTGGACGACCAGTTCGCCTTGGCGTTGGCTCTGGGGAGCCCCGAACGCCTGCGCCTCGAGGGGCTCGTGGCGGCGCATTTCGGCGATGCGGGCGGCGCTTCGGGCATCGAGAAGTCCGCGGCGGAAATCGGGCGTCTGCTCGACAAGGCGGGTAAGACCGGCCAAATCCCGGTTAAGAGGGGCGCCGATCCCTTGCAGTACCGCGACCGCATCCCGGCTTCCGAAGGCGTCGACTTCATCATCGAGCAGGCGCGGAAGGCGACGGCCGAGCAACCGCTGTGGCTGGTGCTTTTGGGTCCGGCCACCGATGCGGCGGCCGCGCTGCTCAAAGCGCCGGACATTACCGACCGGCTGATCGTGTTCTGGCACGGGCGAACGCAATGGCCGGTGCGCTGTTGGAATTTCAACGCGTACAACGACACGCGCGCCGCCAGGCTGCTGTTCGAGCTACCGTGCCGCTTCGTTCTTTTCGACACCGGGACCTACCTTCGGATTCCGGTCGAAGAGACCGCGCGCCGCTTTGCGCCGCTCGGCCCTCTCGGCGCCTACCTGCACGAAATCCGCAGCCGGACGCCCCGGTACGCGTCACCTGCCAAGGGATTCTTCGACCTCGGCGACATCGCGGCGCTCGCGGATCCGGGTTGCGCGCGCTGGGAGAGGGTGCAAGCCCCGGGGGTCGATCACGACCTTCGTTACGATTTCACGAGGAAGTACGGCGAGATCGTCCACATCTATCACGTCGAAACAGACCTTTCGTTTAACCTGCTCGAGGGCGCGCTGCGGAAATTGCAGGCCACACGCCCCAGGTGATCCCGGGCCAGCGGTGACCCGGCCGCGCCGGCCGGCCGCGGGGCGGCTTCGCGGCAACCCCACGTGGTTTTCGGTCCAACGGCGCGGGAAGGCGGCCGTGGGATAATCACGTCGCTATGCTTTGGCTTATCTCCACGTTGGTGATGCTGGCCGGGTGCGGAAGGTCAGGGCCCGAAGAGGCGGTGATCCGACCCGTTCCCTTCACCGCCGTCGGAATTGAGGATGAATTCCTGCGCCCGCGGTTGGAGCGCAACCGCTCCGTGACGATCTGGCACAATATCAGGCTGTGCGAGGAAACGGGGATTATCGACAATTTCGCGAAGGCGGCCGGACGGATGCAGGGCGCCGACCGCGGGGCCTTGAACAGCGACGAGACGGTCTACAAGACGGTGGAAGCGGCTTCGTTCCTGCTCGCCACCGCGCCGGACCCCAGGCTCGAGCAGAAGGTCGACGAGATCATTGAGCTGATCGCGGCGGCCCAGGAGCCTGACGGATACCTCAACACGCACCGCACCATACGGCTCCGCCGAGGCGTCGCGGGCACGGCGGCGCGCTGGTCGAACCTCAAGAGCGATCTCGAGTTGTACCTTGGCGGGCACCTCTACGAGGCCGCGGTGGCGCACTTCCAGGCGACGGGCAAGCGCACGTTGCTCGACGTGGCGATCCGGCACGCGGACCTCGTTGCCTCGATCTTCGGGCCGGACCGGCGCCGGGCGGTGGGGGGCCACCCCAATGTGGAGCAGGCGCTGATGCGGTTCTACGAGGCCACCGGGGAACGGCGCTACTTCGAGCTCGGCCGGTTCTTTGTCGAGGAGCGCGGGGTGGCCAACGGACGCGAGCTGTTCGGCCCTTTCTGCCAGGACCACATGCCGCTGCTCCAGCAGACGGAGGCGGTGGGCCAGGCCCCGCGAGCCACGTACCTTTATTCGGGAGCGGCGGATGTAGCCAGGATCGCGGGAGATGCGCGATACACGCAGGCGCTGGAGCGTCTTTGGGACGACGTGGCGGGCCGGAAGATGTACCTGACCGGCGGCATCGGCTCCCGTCATGAGAATGAAGGCTTCGGCCGGCCGTACGAGCTCCCCAACCGAACCGCCTACGCCGAGAGCTGCGCGGCGGTTTCCTTTTCGATGTGGAACCACCGGATGTTCCTGTTGACCGGCGACGGCAGATACATCGATGTTCTCGAGCGGACGATCTACAACAACTTCCTGGCCGGCCTGTCGCTCTCGGGCGACGCGTTTTTCTATCCGATCCCGCTCGAGGCGGACGGCCAATGGGCCTTCAATCGCGGGTGGGTCGGGAAGGACCCCGGCGAACACACGGATGCGGCGGCCACGCGGAAGAGGTGGTTCTACTGCGCGTGCTGCCCCCCGAACCTCGCGCGGCACCTGGCCTGGCTGCCCACCTTGTTTTACGCCGTGCGGGGCGACGAGCTGTTCGTGAACCTGTTTGCCGAAGGGCGCGCCGACGTCAAGCTGGCGGCGGGGGTGATGCGGATTCGCCAGCAGACCCGGTACCCGTGGGAGGGGACCGTCCGGATCACACTCGAGCCCGAGCGCCCGATGCAGGCCACCCTCCGCCTGCGGATTCCGGGATGGGCGCTTGGCCGGCCGGTTCCCACCGACCTGTACACCTATGCTCCGGCGCCTGCCACCCCGCCGGTCCCGCGGCTCAACGGCGACCCGACGCCGATCAAAATGGACCGGGGCTACGTTCCGCTGCGCCGCCGCTGGCAGGCCGGGGACACCATCGAGCTCGACCTCCCCATGACGGTTCAGCGGGTCCTGGCCCACCCCAACGTGGAGGAGAATCGCGGCAAGGTCGCCATCGAACGGGGGCCCCTGGTGTACTGCGCCGAGGGCGCCGACCACGGCGGGCGGGCGCTGGGGATCAAGCTGCCCGACAGCATCCGGCTCGAAGCCGAGCGCCGCGGCGATTTG